>NZ_JBNHGE010000017.1:0-58108 GCF_059090935.1 Arthrobacter sp. Y3223166
CGGGACCCCGTGCGGACGGGGGCCCGCCCGGACCGGTCCGCGGCGACGGGCCTGCCGTTCGCGCCCGCGAAGCCGCGGCGGGGCCGGTGAAGCTGAATCCGTGGCGTTCACCGGTGGCCTGGGGCCTGGCCATCTTCCTGGCCGGCAACTCCGCGCAGACGTATGTGTACTTCGCGTGGCTGCCGCCGTACCTGACCGAACACGGCATTGACGCCGCGACGGCGGGGTCGGCGCTGGCGTACTTCGCCATCCTCGGGCTGCCCGCCAGCCTGCTCGTGCCATTGATCGTGCCGCGGCTGAGGCACCCCATCGCCGCCATTTTGGTGTTCACCGCCTGCTGGGTGGGCGGGCATCTGGGCCTGCTGCTCTCGCCGGAGAGCGGCACCTGGTGGTGGATGACCCTCTCCGGGCTGGGCCAGGGCACCTTCGCCACCGCGCTGCTGATGGTGAACCTTCGCTCGCGCACCACGCACGGCTCGGCGGTCCTGTCCGGCTTCAGCCAGGGCATCGGCTACGCCGGCGCGGGCGTCGCCCCGCTGCTGTTCGGCGTGGTGCACGAGGCCACCGGCTCCTGGACCGCTTCGTTCGCCATGCTGGGCGCCTGCATCGTGGTCATGCTGGTCGGCGCCGTCATGATCAACGGGCCCAGGAACATCGAAGACCCGCCCGCGGCCGGCGGCCGGCGCAGGAACCCGCGCTACCGCGTCAACGGCAGGGTGCCGTCGAAGGCTGCGTCGGCCGGCACCGGGGGAACAGGGCGGGCAGGCTAGAGGGCGGCCGCCTTCGCCGGGCCCGGCTCAAGCCGTCCACTGATCGTCGCCCCGCCGCGGGAAGGCAAGGCGATGAGGCATGTCTACCTGGGCTCCCACGCATCGTCGCGCGAACTGCGCCCGGTGACTTCTGCGGGCAGCTGACCGGAGGCAAGCTGGTCCAGGGTAACCGACTCCAGAACTTCGCGCAGGCTGCTGCGCGCGGCAATCCAGACCGGCTGGAGAACCGCCGCCGGGTCCTCGTATTGAACCGCTTCGGGCCGCACCCCGTGCACGCTCACCAGCGGCCCGTCCACCGCGCGGATGATGTCGGCGACGGTGATCTCCACCGCGGTGCGGGCAAGGTGCCAACCGCCGCCCTGGCCGCGGCGGCTGCGCACAATGCCGCTGCGCCGCAGATCGGCGAGAATCGACAGCAAGTAGTTGTGCGGGATGCCCTGGGCGGCCGCTATGGCCTCGGCCGCCAGCGTCCCGGTCTGCGCTTCGGACGACCGGGCGATGACGATCAGGGCGCGCAGGGCGTAGTCGGATTTGGCGGTGATGTGCACCCGCCCATTGTCTCAGGCGCCGGCGAGCTCCAGCTCGGGCTCCTCCTCGCGGCGTCGGCGCAACTCCCTGCGGACGGACTGCGTGATCAACAGGCCGGCCGCGACCGCCAGGACTGCCAGCGTGAGCCACACCGGGGCGGAGTTCTTTTCCGCCCCGCCCCACGTCTCCATCATGGTCTTGGCGTTGGTCAGGATGATGAGGCTTCCGGCTGCTACGCCGAGGACCGCCGCGGCCAGGTGTCGAACCAGCCACGCCGAGACGGGGGCCGCGATGACGCCGCCGGCAAGCAGGGCCAGAACCCAGGCGAAGTTAATGCCCTCCCGTCCGAGCGCGAGCAGGAAGCCCACCGAGGCACTGACCGCAACGATGAACTCGGTGGCGGAAATTGAGCCGATGACCTTGCGGGGTTCGATCTTGCCGGTGGACAGCAGCGAGGTGGTGCCGATCGGCCCCCAGCCGCCGCCGCCGATGGCGTCCATCGTGCCGGCGACGAGGCCAAGCGGCATCAGGACGACGGCCTTGACCTGGCCCTTGAACTGCGGCCGGCGGCCGGACAGGATCAGGAACCGGAACAGGACGTAGGCACCGAGCAGGAAAAGCAGCAGGGCAACCCACGGCTTGGCGACGTCGGCCGGCAGGCTGACCAGGAAGTTGGCTCCCATGAAGGCGCCGATGCCCCCCGGAACCGCCATGATCCCGACGATGCGCCAGTCGACGTTGCCGAACTTGTGGTGGGCGAATCCGGAGATCAGCGCCGTGCCGACCTCGGAGAGGTGGACTGCTGCGCTGGCCGCAGCGGGAGCGATGCCCACGGCAATCATGAGGCTGGACGAAGTCACGCCGTATCCCATGCCGAGCGAGCCGTCGACCATCTGGGCGAGGAGGCCGACGATGGCCATGAGGAACAAATTGCGCATGTGAGTGCCTTTCCCCCGAAACACTAGTAAGTTACTAGAGTTTGGAGTGTATGGACACCACGGGTCCGTGTCGATAGCAATCCGTCGTGCGCAAACATCCCTTAGCAAATCTTGAGGAGCGTGCGCGGTTGGCCGTGCCGCTCCCGCGGAAACGTAGGACGGAGCGTGGACTGGGAGGCACAACACGGTTTGCCTGCGCATGGCGGCGCGGCTGGTGCTGCCGGCCCACTGGGCCTGATTGTCGGCATGTCGGTGATCGAGGCGCCGCTGAAATTTCAGGCGCCCTGCATCACCATTCCCCTGGGGCTGGGTATCGGCCGGGGCAGAACCGGAGTTGCCCTGGCGTTGATCCTTCCGCCGGTCGCCGTCACCACTCGCCCGGCAGCGTGTAGGGCCGGGACCAGAGCGCGATCTGCAGGACCACTGCCTTCAGCCATGCCTGCATCATGGCGTCGACCTTCTCCACGGGATCCCCGCCGCTGGCCAGGAACGGCCGCATCGTGGTGACCACCGGCCCGATCAGCGCGATGAGGTGGCGCAACGGGACGACCTGAGTGGACCCTACGTGGTCGGTTTCGTTCTTGTGTTCGGGGGTGTGCCGCAGGGCGATTTCGTTTTGGTAGTCCAGCCACTCCTGGTCGTAGGGCTTGGTACAGGTATCCCTGATCCACTGGCCAAACCGGCGGCGGACCGCATTCAGGTAGTCCTCAATGGGCGGGCCGTCGGGCCGGGAGAAGTGCGCGACCAGCTGGGGTTGGCCGCCGACGAATCCGTACCAGACGTCGAGCACGTCCTCCACCTGGCCGTCAAGGATCTCGCCGGCCCGGTGCAGCAGGGTGGCGTCCTCGTCGCCAAACATGGCGCTGGCCTTGAGCTCATCGAGCTCGGCCAACGTGACCGGTGAATGCGCCACCGTGCCGTACTCGTAGCCGGGGATGTCTGAACCGCTGGATGCATGGACCGACATGGCAGTGCCTCCGCTGGAAGGTTTGGGACCGGCGCCTTGAACGGCCATTTATACTCTGCGACGCCGGTGGGGTCAACGATGCCTAGTTGCCGAAGGCCGGCGGCGGGACCACGTCCGGCCGGGCCTCTTCCTCCTCCTTGCTCCTGGTGGCGGGGACCGTGACGATAATCGAGGCGATGGCGACCACGACCATGAAGACGTTAAACAACAGCCCGACCGCCCCGCCGAAGCGCAGCGCCACGTTGTCCTGGCGGCCGATGAACAGGCCCCAGGACTGGATGAGTTCCGGGTTCACCGCCTGTGCGGCCACATACAGTGCCGCGGAGATGGCCACGCCGATGGCATTGCCCAGCGAGGACGCCATCTTGTAGATGCCGGACGCCGCACCCACCTGGGCGTCCGGGACGTTGGACAGGGCGGCGTCGGTGGACGGGGTGGCGTAGAACCCCAGGCCGACGCCGAACAGGGTGAACCCGATGACGGTGAGCACTATGTACTCTTCGATGTGCAGGAACGTGGTGGAGCACAGCAGGATGCCGACGCCAGTGATCATGCTGCCCCACAGCATCGGCTTCTTCGGGCCGAAGCGCTGCAGCAGCTTCTCGCCCACCCGGATGGTGGCGAGGATGGCGATCAGGTAGCCGAGCGTCAGCAGGCCCGATTGCAGCGAGCTCAACCCGGCGGCCACCTGCACCAGTCCCAGCGAAACGATCAGCGTGCCCGCGGCTCCGTTGAGCAGGAAGTTGGACAGCGTCGCGCCGGTGAAGGTGCCGTTCCTGAACAGCTTCAGGTCCACGAAAGCGAAGTGGCGGCGGCTTTCGATCTGCAGGAACAGCAGGCCGAACACCACGAAAGCGGCCACCAGCGCGACCCCCGGCCAACTGAACCAGCCGATGGCCGGCCCCTGGGAGATGTACACGTTGATGGCCACCAGCATGACGATGAAGCAGGCCAGCCCGCCCCAGTCGAAGCGGTGCCCGGCGGCCTCCGGATCGGCTGCCGCCCGCGACTCGGGCGTGCCCCGGAGCAGGAACAGCGCCAGCACCGACAGCACGATCGAAATCCAGAAGATGGACCGCCAGCCCAGGAAGGAGGTGGCCATCAGGCCGCCGAACAGGGCGCAGAAGCCCGAGCCGCCCCAGGAGCCGATGGACCAATACGAGAGTGCCCGCTGCCGGTCCTTACCCTCGTAGTAGCTCTTGATCAGCGCCATGGTCGAAGGCATGATGCACGCGGCGGACAGGCCTTGGATCGCGCGGCCGCCCAGCAGCATGAAGTCGGTGAGGCCGCCAAGGTTTTCCGGTGTCAGCGCGATGAGCAGGGAGCCGAGAATGCTGAGGTAGATCCCGGCGTACATGATCTTGGCCCGGCCGATCCGGTCGGCGAGTCCGCCCGCGACGACGATGAATATCCCGGAAAACAGCGACGTGATGGAGACGGCCAGGTTGGCCAGCGTCTGTTCGACCCCAAGCTGGTCCCGGATCCCCGGGATGACGTTGAGCAAAGTCTGCGCGAAGAGCCAGAAATTGATGACGGCCAGGACGATGCCCAGCAGCCACTTGTCGGTAGGTTTCCAGTCCGTGCGGACTGTGGTCGTGGTGGATTCGGTCATGGCAAACGACCCCTTACATTGCCTTACTTTGCCAAGTACTCCAGAGCTGCAACGGCCTGCGCCTGGGTGGCGACGGAGAGCGTCGGGTCGATGGCGGGAGCGAAGAACGGTGAGTGGTTGGCCGGAATGTCTTCGGAGACAGTGCCGTTCTCCACGGCTTCCCGGTAAACGTCGGCCGGAACGGAGCCGACCGTCCAATAGGTGTAGGGCACCCCGAGGGCATCCGGAATCCGGCTGAAGTCCTCGGAGGCCGTGACGGGTTCGGCACGGTAGACCTGATCGCCCCCAAAATGCCGGCTGAAGGCGGCCGTGATGCGCTC
Organism: Arthrobacter sp. Y3223166; assembly: GCF_059090935.1. NCBI lineage: Bacteria > Bacillati > Actinomycetota > Actinomycetes > Micrococcales > Micrococcaceae > Arthrobacter > Arthrobacter sp. Y3223166. The sequence goes on from NZ_JBNHGE010000017.1 coordinate 5,136, forward strand.
GGTCGTTTCGGCGTCGTTGCTGGTCAACGGGAACTGGTCGTAGTACTCGAACTCCGGGTCGCGGGGCGATCCGGCGGCCGCACACTCGCCGCGGACAATCCGTTCGATCGATGCCATGATCCGTTCCCGCAGGCCCAGGTCGTACGTGCGCAGGTTCAGCAGCAGCTCGGCACGGTCCGGGATGATGTTGGACTTGGTGCCCGCGTTGGAGGCGCCGACAGTCACCACCGCGAATTCGCCCGGCTTGGTCTCGCGGGAAACGATGGTCTGCAGCCGCAGCACGATCGATGCGGCCAGCACCACGGGGTCCACGGAGTTGTGCGGCATGGAGCCGTGGGCGCCGCGCCCGTAGACGGTAATTTTCAGGGAGTCGCCGGCCGAGAGGATGGGGCCGGCCGTGGTGCCGATCTTCCCGGCCTCGGTGGGCATCACATGCTGGGCGAAGGCGACGTCCGGTGTAGGAATCCTGGCGGCCAGGCCGTCGTCGACCATTGCCCGGGCTCCGGCGGCAGTCTCCTCTCCCGGCTGGAAGAGCGCCACGTAGGTGCCCGCCCAGCGGTCCCTGTGTCCGGCCATCAGCTTCGCCGCACCCAGCAGGGACACGATGTGCATGTCGTGGCCGCAGGCGTGCATGACGCCGGTGGTCCCGCCTCCGGGAAGCTTCGCGGTGGTCTCTGCGGCGTAGTCCAGGCCGGTGGCCTCGGCGACCGGCAGCGCATCGATGTCCGCCCGTGCCAGCACCGTGCTGCCGGAACCGTTGTTGAGGACCCCGACGACGCCCGTCCCGCCGATCCGCTGGACCTCGTAGCCGAAGCCGGTCAGCTCCCGCGCGATCAGGTCGGCGGTGTGGTGTTCTTCCATGCTGAGCTCGGGGTTCCGGTGCAGGTCCTTGTACAGGTCCCGTTGCCAGCCCAGCTCCCGCTCGAGTGAGCCGGCGAGGCCGTCCGTGATCGCCATGGTTGCCCTCCTGGTCCGCCGGCCGAAGTGGGGGCCGGCTGGTTAGGCGTGCTTCCTCCAACGGTAGGACCTGGACCGTTCAGACACAACGACGACGGCGGTGTCCCGGCCCCCTGCGATTCCGCATCCGAGGCACGGGCGCCGCGCACGGCGGGCCAAAGGCCGCGGCTCGCGCTTTAACCGGCTGACATTTCCACCGGCCAGGCGGTCAGCTCCACCACGGACCCGCCGCGCAGCACGGCCAGCGGGAACTCCACGCCGATGGCATCCGCGAAAAGCAGCCGCTGCAGGCTCTGCGCACTGGCCACCGGCTGCCCGGCGGCCCGGATCACGAGGTCGCCCGGCCGCAGTCCGGCCTGCTCGGCGGGGGAGCCGGGCAGCACCTCGACCACCCGCAGCGCGTTCCGCTCGCCGGTCCGCATGATGTCCCGCGGGGACAACGGCAGCGGCGTACTCACCAGGCCGAGGTAGGCGCGCCTCACGCGCCCGTCGGCCAGCAGCGCGGAGATGATCCGGCGGGTCGTGGCGTTGATCGGCACGGCCAGGCCGAGCCCGATCCCGGCGACGGCCGTGTTGATTCCGACCACCCGTCCGGAGGCGTCGGCCAGGGCGCCGCCGGAACTGCCCGGGTTCAGTGCGGCGTCCGTCTGGATGACGTCCTCGATCACCCTCCGGTTCCTGCCCGCGGCCACGGGGATGGAGCGGCCCAGGGCGCTGACCACCCCGGCCGTCACCGAGCCGGAGAGGCCCAGCGGGCTGCCGACGGCGACGACCAGTTGGCCTACGCGCAGTTTGGACGCATCGCCCAGCTCGACCGGGCGCGGCACCGTGAGCCGGCCGCGCAGAACGGCGAGGTCGGAGAGCGGATCCGCGCCGACCACGTCAACGTCCGTGCGTGACCCGTCCGCGAAGGCCGCATGGCCGCCGTCGGAGTTCGCCACGACGTGCGCGTTGGTGAGCAGGTAGCCGTCCTCGGTGAACACCACGGCCGAGCCGCCGGACGGGAAGCTCCTGTCCCGGCGTCGCGCGTCCATCTGAATGCCCGCCACGTGCGGCGTGACGGTCTCCGCTATGCGCACCACGGACGCCGAATACGAGTCCAGCGGGTCCTGGGCGGCGTGCGCCGCCTGCGGGTCGGCATGCGGTTCCGGGATCGTGTTCACGGCCCACCTCCGGGAGCTTTGCTTGCTCACTATGGAACCGCAGAATGGCCCGGTTTGATCCGGCTGCCGCTACGCCTTGAGTGAACCCAAAAGTTAACCACGCGACGGCGGGCGGCCGGCTGTTGCCGGCCGCCGCCGTCGCGGGACTCAGGAGGGGATCAGAACGGGTACTGCGCGATGTCCGGGCGGACGGTGAGCCATTGGGTCTCGGTGAAGGAGTCCATGTTGGCTTGGTGGCCGCCGATGCGGGAGCCGTTGCCGGAGTTCTTCGTGCCGCCGAACGGGGAGTTCGCCTCGTCGGAGACGGTTTGTTCGTTGATGTGGACCTTGCCGGAATCGACGCGGTCGGCGATCTGCATGGCCAGGCCCACGTCTCCGAGGATGGACAGGGAGAGCCCGTACTCGTTGGCATTGGCCAGTTCCACGGCTTCGTCGATGGTGGAGAACTTCATCACCGGGGCGACCGGGCCGAAGATCTCGTCCTTCCACGCGGTGTTGGCCGGGTCGAGGTCGGCGAGCACGGTGGGGGAGTAGAACGGGCCGTCGTTGGTGCCGCCGGCGGCCAGCCGGGCGCCGGCGGCGACCGCGTCCTGCACGATCGAGTCGATGCGCTTGAGCTGGTGCTCGTCGATGATCGGGCCGAGCGCGACGGTGCCGGTCTTGGGGTCGCCGACCGGCAGGTTCGTCGCCTTCTCGGCCAGCGCGGCGACGTAGTCCTCGTAGATGTCCTCGTGGACGATGTGCCGGCCGGTGGTCATGCAGATCTGGCCCTGGTGCATGAACGAGCCGAACGCGGCGGCGGACGCGGCCTTGGCCAGGTCCGCTCCGGGCAGCACGATCATGGCGTTGTTGCCGCCGAGTTCCAGGTGCGCGCGCTTGAGGTTCCGGGCGGCGGATTCGCCGATCTTCCGGCCGGCGGCGGTGGAGCCGGTGAAGGAGATGACCCGGACCTCGGGGGCCTCGACCACGGCCGCGCCGATGTCGGCGCCGCCGGGCAGCAGGGAGAGCAGCCCGGCGGGCAGGCCTGCTTCTTCGAAGACGCGCATCAGGCTGACGCCGCCGCAGACCGCCGTTCGGGGGTCGGGCTTGAGCAGCACCGCGTTGCCCAGCGCCAGCGCCGGGGCGACGGCGCGGATGGAGAGGATCAGCGGGAAGTTGAACGGCGCGATCACGGACACGACGCCGACCGGGCGGCGGCGGGCGAAGGACCAGCGGTCCTCGTTGGAGGTGAGCACGTCGCCGGCCGGCAGCGAGGGCAGCGCCGCGGCTTCGTAGCATTCGTTGGCGGCGATGTGGGTTTCCAGGCCGGCCTTGGGGCCGATGCCCCCGGATTCGCGCACGATCCAGGACTGGATTTCCTCGGCGTGTTCCTCCCACAGCGCGCCGGCGCGGCGCAGCACGGCGGCGCGTTCTTCCGGTTTGCGGGCGGCCCAGTCCTTTTGGGCAGCGGCAGCTACTGCTGCCGCTTCCTGCACGTCCTCGACCGAGGCCAGCCCGTAGCGGCCCAAAGTCTCGCCGGTGGCGGGCTCCACCGAAGCGGCGGTGCCGGCACCGCCGTCGCGCCAGCCATTGACATGGATCTTGCCCTCCCACAGGGAGGCATCAAGCAGGGACATATCCCGTCCTTTCAAGTTGATTGCATGGTTGTGCGGGCCGCGGCGGGGCGGCCGGGGCAGGGAAGGGTTTTCAGTCGGTGGCTTTCAAGACGGCCTTGATGGTCCCGCCGGCGGTGGAATCGGCGATGGCCGTGTCGATCTGGTCGAACCCGTAGTACTTCACCAGCTTGTCGAAGGGGAACCGTCCGGCCTTGTACAGGGCGATCAGCCCGGGAATCAGCTGGGCGGAGGTGCTGGAACCGCCGAGGGTGCCGATGATCCGCTTGCCCCAGAGCGTGCGCAGGTGGTCCACCGAGAACCGCGCCTGCGCCGGCGCCCCGCCGATCAGGATCAGCGTGCCCAGCATGCCCACGGCGTCCGCGGCTTCTTCAACCACCTTGATGTTGCCGGTGCATTCGAGCACGTAGTCGGCCGGGCCGCCGCAGATGCGCTGGATCTCCTCGAGGGCGTTGGTGTTGCCGGAATTGATGGTGTGGGTGGCACCGAGTTCGCGCGCCAGCTCCAGCCGCGAATCGTGCAGGTCGATGGCGATGATCGTGGCCGCGGGCATGTTCTTCGCGGCCATGATCGCGGCCAGGCCCACGGCGCCGGCTCCATACACGACCAGCGACTGGCCGGGTTCGGGCTTGGCCGTGTTGAACACGGCGCCGGCACCGGTCGTGATGCCGCAGGCCAGCGGCCCGAGCAGTTCCAGCGGGATCTCCTTGTCCACCTTCACCAGCGACGACGCCAGTGCGAGCGAGTAGTCGGCGAAGGACGACTGGCCGAAGAAGTGGCCGGACACCTTGCCTCCGTCGGCCCGGGTGTAGGCGGACTTGCCGGCGTCGGGACCCTTGAACCGGGCACCACTCACCAGCGCCTCGCCCAGGCGCAGGCAGTACCGGTGCTCGCCGCGCAGGCAGTTCTTGCATTCGCCGCAGTAAGCCCAACCCATGATGACGTGGTCGCCCACGGCGACATTGGTCACGCCGTCCCCGATGGCCTCCACGACGCCGGAGCCTTCATGGCCCAGCACGCCGGGCAGCGGCAGCGGCATGTCTCCGGCCTGGGTGATCAAGTCCGTATGGCAGAGGCCGACGGCGGCCACCTTGACCAGCACTTCGCCGGGCCCGGGCTCGTCCAGCTCCAGCTGCTCGGGGACAAACGGGGCATCCTTTTCTTCGACTACCAGCGCATTGATCTTCATTGCCATGCTCCTAACGGTCTTGCCGGCTATGTTGACGTGTCATCTAGTCGAACGTTTCACAACCACGGAAAAGTCCCCGGGCTGCACCTACGCCGTCGTTCCGAGTTCCGCTTCCATGTCGGCGGCGCTCATCACCCGGCCGAAGAAGGTGCCGATAGCGTCCAGGGTGGCGGCCTGGGCAGCCTCCGACCGGCCTCCGGTGGCGTCCGAGAGGAACGCCACCTTGTAGTCGTTCATGAAGGCACTGCGCGCGGTCGATTCGCAGCACACCTCGGTCAGCGTGCCGGCGATGACCACCGTGTCTATCGTGTTCAAGCCGCGGATGGTCGACAGGACACTCTTCAGTTGCGTGTTGTGGAACGCGTCGTAGCGGTGCTTGTCCAGCACGTAGTCGGCGGCTTCGGGCTTGAGTTCCTCGACGATCTCAACTCCGCTGGTTCCGCGGCGCATGCCGGCCGCCCGCAGCCGCTGGTTGTAGGTGGTCTCCAACGGCGAAACGTCGAATGTATCCAGCAGAACGTGGCGGGTGTAGATGACCGGGATGCCTGCCTGCCGGCATGCCGCGGCGGCGGTCACCATTTCCGGCAGCCGGTGGCGTGCCATGGGCACTTCCATCGGCGCGCCTTCCAGCACGAAATCGTTCTGCATGTCGATCATCAGCAGTGCGGTCCTGGCCGCATCAATGCGCCACATGTTGCCCCCTGTCGGCTCCGGCCGGTCCGGGCATTCCGCCCGGGCCGGACTTGAGACCTAGGCTACATGTTCCCTCGCGTCTCGCTGCCCCGCTAACTTGCTGCCCTGCGGCGGCCGCCGCGAGAAGACTATTCCTGCTCGGCCAACTCCCGCCGTGCCGCTGCGGCGGCCTTGCGCGTCCGATCCGCGGTCTTGGCCGCGGACACCAGGTCTTCCTCGGCAGCCTCCATCTTGCGATCGGTCGAGGCGACCTCCCGTTCCAGGTCCTCGATGCGCCGCTTCAGTTCGGCGAGCTCGCCCACGAGTTCGTCCCGCCGGTTCTGCAGTTGATCAAGCTTGTCCAGCACCTTCTGTTCCGATGCTTCGGCGTCTTCCTTGCGCTGCTCCGCCTTGTCCAGCGCCGCCCTCGCCTGCCGGCGCCGCCGCTCGGCCTCTTCGGCTTCCTGCTTGGCAGCCCGTTCGGCCTTGGCGGCCCGGCGCTCGGCGAGTTCGTCCCGCGAGGACCGCTTCGGCTGGAGGCGTGGCGCCGGCTCGGCAGCAGCATCCGGGGGAGCGCCTGCCCCGGGCAGGGCCACCCGGCCGTCCAGGTCCACCGGGTCGATCCCGTTCGACGACAGCGACTCGGTCAGCAGGCCGCTGGTTACGGCCGCCGCCGCACCGGCATCCGCCATCGCCGCATGCAGCGTCTGCTCCGCCTCGGCGACCGCCGCGGCACTCACCTTTTGCCCGAGCTCATCGGCCAGCTTCCGGCCCTCCGCCGCCACGGCGGCCAACAGTTCCCGGCGCTGGTCACCCAGTCGGCGCAGTAGTTGCGGATCGAGCTGTTCCTGGGCTTCGCTCATGGCGTGGCCGAGTTCCACGATTCCCGCGATGTCAGCGCTCCGCTGCCGGCTCAGGAGATTGACCAGCCAGGCCGCGGCCGACGGCTTTGCCAGCGCTTTGATTTGCCGGGCGAGCTCCTTGTGGCCGTCCTGGGCTGCCTCCTTGGCCCGAGCGTTGCGGGCAGCGGTGAATTCGCCGGGAAGCAGCGCGTACAGCTCTCGTGCCGCGCTCTCCAGGTCCATGTGCCCCAGCCTAATAGGAGCGGCCGTCCGCGGTTGTCATCGGGCTCGGCTGGCGGGACAGTGACGATCCAAACCCCGTCCGGGCGGCAGCTGTCCGCGGGCCACGCGCCGCGATGGCGGCGGCACCAGCTGAGGTCAGGGCACGACGCCGAAGCCGCCGCTCCAGGCGATCTTCTCGCTGGCGGCCAGGGTGATCTGCAGGAAGCCCATGGCTTCCAGTTCCCGAGCCCGGGACAAGGCACCGGCGTCGATAATACGGAGTCCGGCGGCGGCGACCACCTCGGCCAGCATGGTCTTGGCCTCTGCGTCGTCGCCGGCCACCAGCACCGTGGTGGTCAGCCCGCCGACAGTCCCGGCAGCCAGCGTGGCGGCCAAGGTGGTGTTGAAAGCCTTGAGCACCGCCGAGTCCGGCAGCGCCGCGGCTAGTTCCGCGGCCGCGGAGCTGTCCGCCGCCACGGTCAGGGAGTCGAAGGTCTCGAAGTTCACCGGGTTGGTGATGTCGACGACCACCTTGCCGGACAGCTGCCCGGAGCGCTTGCCGAGGATGTCGGCCAGGGCGGGATAGGGCACGGCCAACACGACGATGTCACCGGTGACCGGCTTGTCCTCGTCGGAGTGGCCGAGCATCTCGACGGTGTTGCCGCCCTTGGTGACGACCCCGGAAATGGCCTGGCCCATGTTTCCGGTACCGATAACGCTGACGTGTGCCATGGAGTGCTCCTCGATCACGGATGGATACTGGAAGACGCAGCCAAGACGCTAGCGGCAGGAGCTGAGGCAGTCAACGGCTACCGGGCCTTCCTGGTCTCCCGGTCGTTGGCCTTGCGCAGCGCCTCGACGAGCTCTGACTTGTCCATCCTCGACCTGCCGGGGACGTCGAGCTTCTTGGCCAGATCGTAGAGGTGCTGCTTGGAGGCGTTTGCGTCCACCCCGCCCTTGGTTTCCCGAGAGGTGCCGGCGCCGCCCTCGGCCTGCGGGTCGGAGGGGCCCTTCTTTTCCTTCGGTTCCCAGTGGTCGCCCACCTTCTCGTGCGTGTGCTTGAGCGCGCTGTAGGCCACGCGGTGGGCACGCTCCTCGTCGCCGTACGTCTCGGCGGCGGAATCATGGGCTTCCGCGAACGTCTCCTGGGCCTTCTTGCCCGACCGTTGCAGCGTGCTGGGCAATTCGGTCTGCTTCGGCTTGCCGCTCTTCGTCGTCTTCGGCATCTGAACCACGTCCCTCCAGAAAGGATTGTTCGCCATTCCACCTCCAACGTGGCACAGTTCGTGGGCGCTGCCAAGGGAGATACGCCGGGGTGTGGAAGCGCGAACAAGGACGGCGGGACGGCCGCCTGCCGACGGGAGTGGCGGCGATGCCGGAGGGCGCGACAGGCACCGGCACAATGGAAGGGTGAGCCAGCCAATCCCGCAGGAACCCGCGCACCGCCACGTCCTTTTCGACCTGGCCGCGATGGGCGAAGGCCTGGTCTTCGCCGAGTCACTGGACGACCTGGCCGCAGCCCTGACGGGCAGCCCTGTGGGCGAGGAACCCGCAACCGTAGGCACCCGGACGGGCACCGCCGTCGTACAGGCCCCGCCGGGCACGGGCAAGACCACCCTGGTTCCGCCGCTGGTCGCCAACCTCGTGGCCGCTGCAGCGGCTGGCGGCCGTCCGCGCATCGTGGTCACCCAGCCCCGCCGGGTCGCCGCCCGTTCCGCCGCCAGGCGCCTGGCCGCGCTGGATGGGAGCCGGCTGGGCGAACGCGTCGGCTATACGGTGCGCGGGGAACGCCGGGCGGGCCCGCAGACGCTGATCGAGTTCGTCACGCCGGGAATCCTGCTGCGCAGGCTGCTCACCGATCCCGGCCTGGACGGGACGGACGCGGTGATCCTGGATGAAGTGCATGAGCGCGGCCTGGAGACCGACCTGCTGGTCGGCATGCTCGGCGAGGTCCGCCAGCTGCGCGGGGATCTCACGTTGGTGGCGATGTCGGCCACCTTGGACGCGCCGCGCTTCGCCGCCTTGATCGGCGCGCACGACGGCGAAGGGCCGGCCCCGGTGGTCGACTGCCCTTCCGCACTGCATCCCCTGGCGGTGCGGTGGGCTCCGGCCTCGGTGCCGCGGCTGGACGGGCGGGGAGTGGCCCGCGGTTTCCTGGACCACGTCGCGTTCACCGCGGCGGCCGCGCACGCCGAGGCGCTCGCGGACGACCCCTCGGTGGACGCCCTGGTCTTCGTGCCGGGAGCCTGGGAAGTGCAGCAGGTGGCCGCGGCGATCCGGGACAGGGTCCGCGACAGGACGGGCGGCGCCGGCAGCGGCACGGAGGTTCTGGAGCTGCACGGGCAGGCGGATCCGGCCACGCAGGACCGCGCCGTTTCCGGTCGGGAACCCGGTGGGCCGCCGCGCATCATTGTCTCCACCTCGTTGGCCGAGTCCTCGCTCACCGTGCCGGGCGTGCGGTTGGTCGTCGACTCCGGGCTGTCGCGCGAACCCCGCCGGGATGCCGCCCGCGGCATGTCCGGGCTGGTGACGGTGTCGGCCTCGCGCGCTTCCGCCGACCAGCGCGCCGGCCGCGCGGCCCGCCAGGGGCCGGGCACCGTGGTGCGCTGCTACGAGCCGAAAACCTTTGGCGCCGCGCCCGCCCATCCCACCCCGGAGATCGCCGTCGCCGACCTCACGGGTGCCGCCCTGGTGCTGGCCTGCTGGGGTGCCCCGGGCGGCGAGGGGCTGCGGCTTCCGGACGCGCCGCCGGCGCCGGCAATGGCGAATGCCGTCCGCACGCTGCATGAGCTGGGCGCCATTGACGACGGCGGCCGGGCCACCGATGTGGGGCGTGTCCTCTCGCGGGTTCCAACCGATCCCCGGCTGGGCCGGGCACTGCTGGATGGTGCGGCTGTGGTGGGCCGGCAGGTGGCCGCCGAAGTGGTCGCCTTGGTCTCCGGCGAGGAACGGGCACCCGGGGCAGACATTACGGTGCTGCTGTCCCGGCTGCGTTCGGCAGGCCGCGGCGACCCCGCCGCGCGGCGCTGGCGGGAGGAGGCGCAACGGCTGGAGGGCATCGCACGGCAGGAGGCCGCCGCCGTCGTGCCTTCCACCGGTGCGGCGGTCCCGGCGGAGCATGCCGGCTTCGTGGTGGCGCTGGCCTTCCCCGAACGGGTCGCCCGCCGCGTGCCCGGTCCCGGGCAAACCTACCTGCTGGCGTCCGGAACCCGGGCCGGGCTTCCGTCCGGCAGTGCCTTGGCCGGGCACGAGTGGCTGGCTGTGGCCGAGGTGTCCCGCGCGCAGGGCCGCGACGCGGCAGGCACGGGGGCGGTGATCCGCGCCGCCGCCCCGTTGGCGGGCGAAACGGCGGCAGCGGCGGCACGGCATTTGATGACCGACCGGGTGGAGGCTCGCTTCGAGTCAGGCAAACTCGCGGCCCGCCGGGAACGCAGGCTTGGCGCCATCGTGCTCTCCTCGGCACCGGTCAGGCCGTCGCGGGACGAGGGCCGGGAGGCGGTAGCCCGGGCCTTGGGAGAGCGCGGGCTCGGCATCCTTGGCTGGTCGGAGGCAGCCAAGGGGCTGCGCCGCCGGCTGGCCCTGCTGCACCGCGAGCTGGGCGCGCCCTGGCCGGACGTCGCGGACGCAGCCTTGCTGGGGCGGCTGGCCGATTGGCTGGCGCCGGAACTGGAGGCACTGGCCGGCGGGAAGCCGGCCGCCGCAGTGGACCTGGCCGAGCCGCTGCGCCGGCTGCTGCCCTGGCCGGAAGCGGCGAGGTTCGATGAGCTCGTGCCGGAGCGGCTGGAGGTTCCCAGCGGCTCACGGGTGCGGATCGACTACCCGGAACGGGACGGGGGAGAGCGCCCGGTAGTGGCGGTCAAACTGCAGGAGTGCTTCGGTTGGGCGGACACGCCCCGGCTGGTGGGCGGTCAGGTCCCCGTGCTGTTCCACCTGCTCTCGCCCGCGGGCAGGCCGCTGGCCGTCACCGATGACCTGGCGTCTTTCTGGTCCGGTCCCTACGCGCAGGTCCGCGCCGAGATGCGCGGCCGCTACCCGAAGCACCCGTGGCCGGAGGATCCGTGGACCGCGCCGGCCACCGCGCGGACCAAGCACCGGAGGTAACGGCCGGATAGTGCCGCCCGGGCCCGGCGTGCCGGACCGGCGGTTCGGCACGTTCTGCCCCGACCGGGCGGACCGCCCCGGCGGTTCGACCCGGCGCCGGACGCGTGGCGCCCCGGCGTTTCGGCACGGCGGACTGCCGCCGTTAGCGGGTCTTTTCCGGCCGGTCCCAGTCAGCGGATGAAGTGGCGGGAGATGAGCAGCCGCTGAATCTGGTTCGTCCCCTCGAAGATCTGCATGACCTTGGCCTCGCGCATGTACCGCTCGGCCGGGAAGTCCCGGGTGTAGCCTGCCCCGCCCAGCACCTGCACGGCGTTCGTCGTCACGCTCATCGCGTTGTCGGTGGCCACCAGCTTGGCGATCGAGGCCTCCCGGCCGTAGGGAAGGCCGGCGTCCTTCAGCCGCGCCGCCGCCAGGTACATGGCGCGCGCGGTTTCCACTTCCACCGCCATGTCGGCGATCAGGAACGCCAGCCCCTCGTGCTCGATCAGCCGCTTGCCGAAGGCCTCGCGCTCGTTGGCGTAGGAGGCGGCCAGGTCCAGCGCGGCCTGGGCCAGCCCGGCGGCCACCGCCGCAATGCCCAGCCTGCCCGAGTCCAGCGCCGCGAAGGCGATCGCCAGGCCCTGGCCTTCCTCGCCGATCAGGCGGTTGGCCGGGACATACACGTCGTCGAAGTTCATCGTCGCCGTGGTCGAGGCCGTCAGCCCCATCTTGTGCTCGGGCGGCGCCGCGCTCAGTCCTTCGGCGTCGGCCGGAACCAGGAAGCAAGAGATCCCGTGCCGGGGATCGTCGGACGTCCTGGCCATCACCGTGTAGAAATCGGCCTCGCCGGCGTGCGTGGTCCAGGCCTTCGCACCGCGGATCACGTAGCCATCGCCCTTCCGGACGGCGCGGGTGCGCATCGCCGCCGGGTTGGAGCCCGCGTGCGACTCGGAGAGGCAGTAGGCACCCAGCGTGTCGCCCGAGAGCATGTCCGGCAGCCAGGTCTTGCGCTGCGCATCGCTGCCGAAATGCACCAGCGGGAAGCAGGAGAGGGCATGGACGCTGACGCCCACCGCCACGCTGCCCCAGGCTGCGCCGAGTTCCTCCAGGACCTGCAGGTAGACCTCGGCCGGCTGGCCGCCGCCGCCAAACTCCTCCGGGTACGGCAGGCTGAGCAGCCCGGTTTCCCCCAGCATCCGGAAGACCCCGCGCGGGAAGCGTTCGGCGGCCTCGGCCTCGGCCGCCTGCGGCAGCAGCTCGCGGTCCGCGATGTCGCGGACCAGCTCGATCAGGTCCTGCGCTTCCTCCGTCGGCAACAACCGCTGCACAACCATCGCCACTCACCCCTCCGGCTACCGGCCTGGGTGCGGACCGGCGCCTGGATTGCCGCAGCCAAGCCGGGTTCGCCGGGACGCTGCGGTGCGTCCATGTCATTGCGTGAGTCAACTACAACACGGCAATAGGGGCCTGACAAGCATGATCCCCGGCGTGTGTGCGGGCCGGCGCGGGGCGGGTGTGGGGCCGGTGTGGGGGGCCGGTGTCGCGGCCGGGCGGACCGCGGTGCCGAGCAACAGGAGCAGTCGCTGGACATCGGCGACGGCCGCGGACCTCGAGAGCGGCCGAGCTGTGCGAGAGCGGCCTTCCGCGACGGGGCTGTGTCGACTTTCGGCCGCTCTGGAGCTCGGCGGAACGACAGCCATCTTGTGGAGCCGATGTCACGGCCGGTCGGACCGCGCTGCCGAGCAACAGGAGCAGTCGCTGGACATCGGCGACGGCCGCAGTCCTCCAGAGCGGCCGAGCTGTGCGAGAGCGGCCTTCCGCGACGGGCCTGTGTCGATTATCGGCCGCTCTGGAGCTCGCTCGGGCCGCCCCGGCGCACCAACACCCGCGCCCGGGCCTTGGAGCTCCGGCGGTGCCGGCTACGCCGTGACTGGTGACCCGGCGAGGCGGGAAGCGTAGGCTGGGAAGCGAGTCCTGCAGCAGCAGAAAAGGTGATGTGCCATGGACCGGACGTGGAAGCGCTGGCTGCCCGCCGCCGTCGTGCCCGCAGTCATTGCCGGCGGAGTGCTCACCGGTTCCCTGCAGGCCAACGCCGCAACCGATCTGCCGGACAAGACCCCGCAGCAGTTGCTGGAATTCGTGGCGGACAGCGACGTCCGGGAACTCTCCGGCACGCTGGAACAGGACTCCGCGCTGGGGCTCCCGGAACTTCCCGAGGACCTGCCCGCGGACGAGGGCGGACAGGTGGCCGAGGCGCTGGAACTGCTGACCGGTTCCCGCACCGCGCGCGTCTACCTGGACGGGCCGGACCAGGCCCGGCTGCAGCTCTTCGACCGCTTTGCAGAGCGCGACGTGATCCGCAACGGCACCGAGGCCTGGGTCTACAGCTCCAAGGAGAACGAGGCGGTCCACCTGACGCTGCCCTCCTGTGCGGACGGCGGAAAGAATCACGACGGCGGTGCGCACCATCCCGCCAGCGCCTACACGCCCGAACAGCTCGCCGATCACCTGCTGGCCAAGATCGGCCCGGAAACGAAGGTGTCCGTCGGCGCCGATACCGAGGTCGCCGGGCGCAGCGCCTATCAGCTGCTGGTGGAGCCGAACAGCACTGCCACGCTGGTGGGATCCGTGACCGTCGCCGTCGACGCCGAGACCGGCCTGCCGCTCAGCCTCAGGGTCAACGCGCGGGGACAGCAGGATCCGGCGTTCCAGCTGGGCTTCAGCAAGCTGACGCTCGAGACCCCGGACCAGGGCCTGTTCGAGTTCACCCCGCCGGCCGGTGCCAGCGTCAGCGAAAAGGCCGTGCCGCGGCACGGAGAGCAGTCACCGTCCGGACGCCATGGCCGGCACGGCGGCGGCGCTGCCGCGCTGCGGGATGACGTCACCCTCCACGGCTCCGGCTGGGAGACCGTGGCGGAAGTCCCCGCCGGGGCCCTGCCGGAGGGCTGGGAAGACTCGCCCTTCCTGGCCCAGGCCACCGAAGCGGTGGACGGCGGCAGGCTGATCTCCACCGCCCTGCTCAACGTGTACCTGACCGACGACGGCCGCGTTCTGGCCGGGTCGGTCCCGTTCGAGTCGTTGCAGGCAGCCGCGGAGGCCCGGTGAACGGCAGCGGCAACCCTGCCGCGCTGGTCATCGAGACCTCCGGACTGACCAAACGCTTCGGCCGGCAAACCGCCGTCGACTCCCTTGACCTGGCCGTCCCGCACGGCTCCGTCTTCGGCTTCCTGGGCCCCAACGGCTCGGGAAAAACCACCACCATCCGCGTCATGCTCGGGCTGGCCGCCGCCACCAGCGGGAGCGTCCGGATCTTCGGGCAGGACATGCCCGGGTCGTTGCGGGACGTGCTTCCGCGGGTCGGAGCGCTGATCGAAGGCCCGGCGTTCTACCCCTTCCTGTCCGGCGCCGCGAACCTGCACCGGCTGGACACCGCGGACCGCCATGCCCCGTCAGAGACCCGGCGGGCGAGGATCGGCAGGGCGCTGGAGCGGGTCGGCCTGACCCACGCCGCGGACAAGAAGGTGCGCGCCTACTCGCTGGGCATGAAGCAGCGGCTGGGCATCGCCAACGCCCTGATGATGCCGCGCCAGCTCCTGGTGCTGGACGAACCCACCAACGGGCTCGACCCGCAGGGCACCCGCGAAGTCCGCAGCCTGGTCCGTTCGCTGGCGGGGGAGGGCACCACGGTATTCGTCTCCAGCCACCTGCTCTCCGAGGTGGAGCAGATTTGCACGCACGCGGCCGTCATGCGCGCCGGCCGGCTGGTGGCGCAGGGGGCCCTGGACGAGGTGCGCCGGGCGGGGCTCACGCATGTGAGCGTCCAGACGCCCGACATCGAAGCCGCGCGCGGCGTGCTGCGCCGGTTGGGCCTGGAACCCGAGGTCCCGAGCACCGCACTCGACGGACACGTGAACGCCCCGATGGACCAGGGCGGTCTGTTGCCTGAGCACATCGCCGCCGCCCTCGTGGCGGACGGCGTCCGGATCCGCGGGTTTGCCGTGGAGGCAAGCAGCCTCGAGGACCGGTACGTGGAGCTGACGGGGGAGGGATTCGACGTTGTCCAGTGAGCAGCGGCCGAGCAGGGGTGGCGACCGCCGGCCGGGGCCGGAAATCGTGGAAGTCGAGGCCGCCGACGAGGAAAATCCCGGCGCTTCGGCGGCCGCTTCGGCCCAGGGACGGGAAAACGGGAAGTCCGCCGGATGGGCCTTCTTCGGTTCCGAGCTCAGCGTGCTGTTCCGACGTGGCCGGACGTGGGCCATGCTGCTGGCCCTGGCCGCCGTACCGACGCTCATCGCGGTGGTGGTCCGGTTCGCCGCGGACGAGGGAGGGCCCGGCGGCGGTCCACCGTTCCTCAACCGGATCACGGACAACGGGTTGTTCGTGGCGCTGACCGGGCTGGTGGTGTCCATCCCGTTGTTCCTGCCGCTGACCGTCAGCGTCGTTTCCGGGGACACGATCGCCGGCGAGGCGGGCCACGGCACGCTGCGCTACCTGCTCAGCGCCCCGGCCGGCCGGCTGCGGCTGCTGGCCGTCAAGTACGGTGCGGCGGTGGTCTTCTGCATGGCGGCGGCGCTCGCCATCGCGGTCACCGGCGCGCTGATCGGCGGCCTGCTCTTCGGCGTCGGGCCGGTGACGCTGCTGTCCGGCGACACGATCGGCGTCGGCGAGTCTCTGGCTCGGCTGCTGCTGGTGGCCGCCTACGTTGCCGTGTCGCTGGCTGGGCTGGCGGCCATCGGGCTCTTTATCTCCACTCTCACCGAGGTCCCCGTCGGCGCCATGGCGGCGACGGCAGTGCTGGCCGTCGTCACCCAGATTGTCGGCGCGCTGCCGCAGTTGGAGTGGTTGCACCCGTGGCTGTTCACGCACCACTGGCTGAGCTTCGCCGACCTGCTGCGCCAGCCCATCTCCTGGGACGCCTTCGGCGCCAACGCCGTCCTGCAGGGCGGCTACATCGCCGTTTCCTGCGCCCTCGCCTACGGCCGCTTCACCACCAAGGACGTGCTGTCCTAAGACGATCGCCGCCGGAGATGGACTGTGGCTGTCCGCCGCCGCTTGAAGTTGTTACGACATCCCGGCCTGTTCGTCGGGCTGATGGATGCCGATGGTGTTGTTTTCGGTGTCCAGGTAGTAGCCCTGCCACGCCATTCCCGGCAGTGCGTACTTCGGCAGGGCGGTTTGGCCGCCGGCCGCCAGGATCTTCCGTTCGGTGGCGTCGTAGTCGTCCACCTCCATGGTGACCACCCAGGCGTTGGTGCCCTGGCCGCTGTCCGGGGTCGGGGCGGGGCGCTGCATGAGGCCGCCGTTGATGCCGGGCTGGTCCTCCGGGCCGGTCACGACGCCGTAGTAGGGAGTGCCGGTGACCTGTGAATAGTCCTCGAACGTCCAGCCGAACACGGTCGCGTAGAAGTTTTTGGCTCGTTCCAGGTCTTCTGCCTGGATTTCAAAGTGCACGGGACGGGCCATGGCGGGCTCCTTCGCTGGACGCGGATGCTGATGGTGGTGCGAGCGCTGATCAAGCGAGGCGGTGGCGGCCGGTTCCACGGCTCCAGGGAAGCCAGCCGCGGGTGCGGCGCGGTCGGCTGAGGTGGCCTTCCTTTTCCAGCGGATCGGCAGCATCATCCGGCAGATGCCGATCCTCGCCGGCCACAATGTGACTTGTTCCGGGGCCGGGTATCTGGGCCGCTGCCAGATTCGGCATCCCCGTGCTGTCCCCGGACCCGTGGACGGGCTTAGGTCCCATCCGCTCCATGTCGGCTACTGGATTGGCTTCCGGCCGTTCCTGATTTTTCCGCATGATTGGCCCCCATCGCCGCTCAGTTAATCCCCTGCGGCCTAGAGTAAACCGGATAACCAGAAAATGGGGGAGAATCCGGAAAAATTTGTTGGCTTGGAAGGGCCGGCTGCTGCGACAGCGCTGTCAGGTGGGCGAGCAAACGACGGCGGTGGGCCGGCTCCGAGAGCCGGCCCACCGCCGTCGTGCTTGTGGTTTTGGAAGTTTAGAGCTGCGTGCCGATGGGGCCGCTGTCGTTCACTTCTCCGCGCCAGGCGCCGGTTTCGGCGCCGCGGGTTTCGATGAACTCCTTGAACTTGCGCATGTCCGACTTCACTTGCTTGTCGTCGATATTCAGGGCGGCGCCGACCTTCTCGGTGAAGGTTTCGGGATCCCACTCGAAGCGCACCGAGACCTTGGTGCTGTCCGCGCCGAGGGGGCTAAACGTCACGACGCCGGCGTGGGACTTGCCGTCGACGCTGCGCCAGGCGATGCGCTCGTCCGGCTGCTGCTCCACGATCTCGGTGTCGAACTCGCGCTCCACGCCGCCGACCTTGGTCTTCCAGTGGTTGGTGGTGTCGGTCAGCTGGGTCACGGACTCAACGCCGGACATGAAGTTCGGAAAGGATTCGAACTGCGTCCACTGGTCGTACGCTGTGCGGACCGGAACGGCTACATCAATGGTTTCTTCCACGGTTTGCATCAGTTGCCTCCTTTGGAATCGGGCCAGGGCCGCTGGTGCGCCCCTCGAGGTGGCCTCGTGGCCTACGCTACACAGACTGGTGAAACGTGACAACTCGATAGACAGCTTGCTGACCATTTTCCGCGGTGCGTAGGGTGGCGTGTGTAGCTATCGCAGAGTCAACCGGCAGGAGTGAATCATGCGCGCTGTAGTGTTCGAGGACTTCAAGACTTTTCCCACCATCAAGGACGTGGAGCGGCCGAAGCCGCGGGCCGGGGAGGTGCTGCTGAAGGTCGCCGGCGCCGGAGCCTGCCACTCCGATGTCGCCATCTACAACGACTTCGAGGCCGGCGGCCCGGGGGCGGTGCCGCCGCCGTTTACGCTCGGCCACGAAAACTCCGGGTGGGTCGAAGAGCTCGGGGAGGGCGTGGAAGGCTTCAACGTCGGCGATGCCTATCTGGTCTATGGGCCGATTGGCTGCGGGCACTGCAAGGCGTGTTCGCGCGGCCAGGACACTTACTGCGAGAACGCGGCCAAGATGCCCTACCTCGGCGTGGGACTGGGGCGCGACGGCGGGATGGCCGAGTACGTCACCGTGCCGGCGCGGAACCTGGTGCCGCTCGGCGACGCCGATCCGGTGGCCGCGGCGCCGCTGGCCGACGCTGCGCTGACTCCGTACCACGCCATCAAGCAGTCGCTGCCGCACCTGGCCGGCGGCGGCAAGTACGCGTTGGTCATCGGGCTGGGCGGCCTGGGCCAGATCGCCGTGCAGATCCTCAGGGCGCTGACCGGCGCCACCGTCATCGCCACCGACATGAAGGAAGAAGCGATGCGCAAGGCCGAAGAGGCCGGCGCCGTGACCGTTTCCGGCGGCGAGGGGCAGGCCGAGCGGATCCGTGACATCACCGGCGGCCGGGGCGTCGATGCCGCGTTCGACTTCGTGGGCGTGGGCCCGACCGTCAAGACCGCCGCCGCTTCCATGGCCCGGCTGTCCAGGTTGACGGTGGTGGGGATCGCCGGCGGGACGCTGGAGTGGAGCTTCTTCACCAACCCGTACGAGTCCGTCATCACGAACACCTACTGGGGCACCATCGAGGACCTGCACGAGGTGGTGGACATGTACAAGGCCGGGCAGATCGTTCCGGAGATCGAGCGCTACAGCATGAACGATGCGCTGGAGGCCTACCGCAAGCTACAGGCCGGCGAGCTCAGCGGCCGAGCCGTGGTGGTTCCGCACGGGAGCTAGGGAATTGAAGTACCGGCGGCGGGGTTGTGGCGGATATGAAGCGCATCGGTTTCCTGTCCTTCGGCCACTGGAGCCCCGCCGTCGGCTCGCCGGTTCCCACCGCCGCTGAAGGGCTGCTGCAGAGCATCGAGCTCGCCGTTGCGGCCGAGGAAGTTGGGGTGGACGGCGCGTATTTCCGCGTGCACCACTTCGCGCGGCAGCAGTCCTCGCCGTTTCCGCTGCTGGCAGCGATCGCCGCGAGGACCAACCGGATCGAGATCGGCACCGGCGTGATCGACATGCGCTATGAAAACCCGCTCTACATGGCCGAAGAGGCGGCGGCCACGGACCTGATCAGCGGCGGGCGGCTGCAACTGGGGATCAGCCGCGGGTCACCCGAGCCGGCGCTGAACGGTGCGGCGGCCTTCGGGTACCGGCCGGCCGAGGGCGAGACCGATGCGGACATGGCCCGGCGCCATACCGCGGTGTTCCGCCGGGCCATCACGGGTGCGGGCATGGTCCCCGCCGACCCGAACCACCTCCAGGGCAGGCATGCCGGCATGCTTCCCGTGGAGCCCACGTCCCCGGGGCTGCCGGAGCGGATCTGGTGGGGTGCGGGCTCCCGCGCCACCGCCGTGTGGACCGCGGAGCAGGGCATGAACCTGATGAGCTCCACCCTGCTGATCGAGGACACCGGCGTGCCCTTCGACCAACTGCAGGCCGAGCAGATCCACCTGTTCCGCGAGGCTTGGCAGAAGGCAGGCCACGCGCATGTTCCGCGGGTGTCGGTCAGCCGCAGCGTGATGCCGATTGTCGACGACGAAGACCAGCGCTACTTCGGGCTCCGCGGCCAGGCCGACCAGCACGACCAGGTCGGCATGCTCGATGGTACGCGCTCGCGGTTCGGCAGGAGCTACATCGGGGATCCGGACAAGATCGCCGCCGAGTTGGCCCGGGACCAGGCGGTGCAGGCCGCGGACACGGTGCTGCTGACGGTGCCGAACTACTTGGGCGTGGAGTACAACGTGAAGATGCTGGGCAACATCGTGCAGCACGTGGCACCGGCCGCCGGCTGGCGCTGAGGAACCCGGCCGCCGTCGGCTCGTCACCGGGGTACCTGGCCGGCGTCAGCGGGCCGCTGGGACTGAGTCCCGGCCCGGCGACTGAGTCCCGGCCCGGCGCGCTACAGCAGCACGTCGTTCAGGTCGTAGGAAACCGGCTCGTCCAGTTGCCCGTAGGTGCACGACTCCGGATCGCGGTCCGGCCGCCAGCGGACAAACTGCGCGGTGTGCCGGAAGCGCTCGCCCTCCATGTGGTCGTATTTGACCTCCAGCACCCTTTCCGGGCGCAGCGGCACGAAGGACAGGTCCTTGCCGCCGCTCCAGCGGCTGCCCTCCGTGGTCAGGGGTGTGCGCTCGCCGGCCTCGTGCTGTTCGCGGTTCCAGGGATGGCCGTCCGAATCGGCAATCAGCGGCTGCAGCTCCTCAAACAGTTCCTTGCGGCGTTTCATGCTGAACGCCCCGGCCACGCCCACGTGCACCAGGGTTCCGCCGTCGTTGTACAGGCCCAGCAGCAGCGAGCCCACCAGGCCCGGCCCGCTCTTATGCACGCGGTAGCCCGCGACCACGCAGTCGGCAGTGCGCTCGTGCTTGATCTTGAACATGCTCCGCTTGTCCGGCTGATACTTTCCGTCCAAGGGCTTGGCCACCACGCCGTCCAACCCGGCCCCCTCGAACTCTCCGAACCACCGCTCGGCCACCACCGGGTCGGTGGTGGCCCGGGTCAGATGGATGGGATTGACGACGGCGGAGAGCGCCTTCTCCAGCGCGGCCCGCCGTTCCTCGAAGGGGCGCGAGGTCAGATCGTCGTCGCCGAGGGCGAGCAGGTCGAAGGCCACGAACCGGGCGGGAGTCTGCACCGAGAGGAGCTTGACTCGGCTGGCCGCCGGATGGATGCGCTGCTGCAGCATCTCGAAGTCGAGCCTGTCGCCGCCTTCGCCCACCAGGATGATCTCCCCGTCCACGACGCAGCGCTCGGGCAGCTGCTCACGGAACGCGTCCACCAGTTCGGGGAAGTAGCGAGTCATGGGCTTCTCGTTCCGGCTGCCGATCTCCACCTCGTCGCCATCGCGGAAGATGATTGACCGAAAGCCGTCCCATTTCGGCTCGTACGTCATTCCGCCGTCGGGGATCTTGGCCACGCTTTTGGCCAGCATGGGCGGAACGGGTGGCATCACGGGCAGGTCCATGCGCCCATTCTCTGTGCTGGCCCAGCCGGTGTCCATGCCAGCGCAGACAGGGAGGACGCCCCGGGCGCAAGGAATCCGGGCCCGCGCGGGCTCAGACCCGGCGGTAGATATCCGCCACCGGACAGTGGAAGGGATCGGAGGCGGCTATTCCGACGGCGCCCAGGTAGCGGACTATCGCCGCATAGGAGGCCAGCAGGCTGGTCTCCGTGTACGGGATCGAGTGCTCGCGGCAGTATTGGCGGACCATCGGCGCCGCCTTGCTCAGGCAGGGACGGGGCATGTCGGGGAACAGGTGGTGTTCGACCTGGCGGTTCAGACCGCCCATCAGCAGGTCCATCATCCAGCCGCCGCGGATGTTGCGGGAGGCCGTCACCTGTCGGGTGACGAAGTCCGGCCGGCTGGATTTCGAATAGATCGGCATGCCTTTGTGGTTCGGGGCAAACGATGCGCCCATGTAAAAGCCGAAGACCGCCATCTGCACGCCGATGAACGCGAACGCCTGCCCCAAGGGCAGAAGCCAGAAGACCACGGTGAGCAGCACGGCTGCGCGGGCCGCGAGGATGCCCAGCTCCAGCCAGCGGTGCTCCACCTTGGCCTGCCGGACCAGGTACTTGAAGGAATCCGCGTACAGGCTGAAGCCCAGGAACGGCAGCAGCGGGAACAGCAGGTAGCCCTGGAGCCGGGTGACACGGACCATCGCGCCGCGGCGCCCGGCCGCAGCGTCCGGGTGGAAGGCGATGGACCCGGTCCTGATGTCCGGGTCCTTGTCCACGGTGTTGGGAAACCCATGGTGCTTGGTGTGTTTGCGCATCCACATGGCGTAGCTGATGCCCACCAGGCAGGTGCCAACCAGCCGGGCAGCCCATTCGTTGACACGCTTGTTCTCGAAGACCTGCCAGTGGGCCGCTTCGTGCGCCAGGAAGGCGAACTGGGTGAACAGGATTCCCATCCCTGCCGCGATCAGGAGTTGGAACCAACTGCTCCCGAGCAACGAGAACCCCGTCCACGCCGCGGCGAGCAGCATCATGAGCACGGCGAAGAGGGTGATGTAGTAGCCCCTGCGGCGGGTCAGTAGACCGGCGGACTTCATGCGGGCCATGAGTGCCAGATATCCGGCCGCGATACTGTTCGGTGCCCGAGACGGGCGCGCCGATTCGCGAGCGGAACTGGGCTGGGAAGCCGTATTGGTCTGGGGCTCGGGCTGAAAGTCCATGACATGCCTTGCGTCCGGCGGGTAAATACAATCGGTGCAGCCGGCCGTAAAGCTTCAGCACCAGTCTTGTGAATGTACCGACGCCGCGCGAATCTGTCATCGGTAGGAGGCGTCCCGGCCATCATCCGGGCCAAATTCGCAGGCTGCGAGGACGCCAGCGAGCCTCGCGGGCGGACTGCGACGGCACCGTTAAAGCGCTGTTGCACGCCGCCATTCCAAACCCTGGCCGTCTCAGAAAGCAAAGATCAGCAGGCGCCCCTCCCGCGAGCGGGAAGGGCGCCTGCTGATCAGTGGATGCCGGACCGGTTAGTCGGCGATGTAGAACAGGCGCTTGTTGACGAATTCGTCCATGCCCAGCGGGCCAAGCTCGCGGCCGAAGCCGGAGCGCTTCACGCCGCCGAACGGGATGTCGGCGCCTTCACCGACGCCGTTGACGTTGGCCATGCCCACCTCCAGCTGCTGGGCGATCTTGCGGGCGCGCTCCTCGTCCTTGGAGAAGACGACGCCGCCCAGCCCGTAGTCGGTGTCGTTGGCCAGTTCCAGGGCTTCCTCGTCGCTGCTGACCTTGTAGACCACGGCCACCGGGCCGAACAGCTCTTCGCGGTAGGCTCGCATCTCCGGAGTGACGCCGGTCAGAACAGCCGGGGCCAGGTAGGCGCCGGGGCCATCGTGCAGGGTGCCGCCGGCGTGCAGCGTGGCACCCTTGTTGACGGCGTCCTTGAGCTGCTCGTGCAGTCCTTCGGCCGCCGCCCGGGAGGAAAGCGGGGCGTAGGTTCCCTCGGCCTCTTCGGCCGGGTCGCCGGGCTTGAGGTCCTTCGCCAGGTTGGTCAGCTCGGCCACGAAGTCGTCGTAGATGTCCTCCATGACGATCATGCGCTTGTTGGAGTTGCAGGCCTGGCCGGTGTTCTCGATGCGGGTGGCCCACGCCTGCTCGGCCGCGGCCTTGACGTCGTCGGTGTCCAGCAGCACGTAGGGATCGGAGCCGCCCAGTTCCAAGACGGCCTTCTTCAGGTTCTTGCCGGCGAGCTCGCCGATGATGGCGCCGGCCCGCTCGGAGCCGGTCAGCGAGACACCCTGCACGCGCGGGTCGGCAATGATGTCCGCGATCTGCTCGTGGCTGGCGAAGAGGTTGATGTAGACGCCGTCGGGCACGCCGGCGTCGTCCATGATTTTCTGGATGGCCAGGGCGGAGCGGGGGCAGGTCTCGGCGTGCTTGAGGATGATGGTGTTGCCCAGCATCAGGTTCGGCGCGGCGAAGCGGGCCACCTGGTAGTAGGGGTAGTTCCACGGCATGATGCCCAGCAGCGGGCCGACCGGCAGCTTCTGGATCATGGCGCGGCCGCCGCCGATGGCCTTGATTTCCTGGTCCGCCACCAGGTCGGGGCCTTCAGTAGCGAAGTAGCTGAAAATGTCGGTGCAGAACTCGGCCTCGCCCTTGGACTCGGACAGGGGCTTGCCCATTTCCTCGGTGATGATCGCGGCGAGCTCGTCGGCCCGCTCGGTGAACAGTTCCGCAATGCGGGACACTACCTTGGCGCGGTCCGTGATCGGCGTGGCCTTCCACGCTGTGTAGGCAGCCTGGGACCTGGCGAGGGCGTCCTTGACCTCGGCGTCGGTGGCAGTGGGGAATTCCTCGACCACCTCGCCGGTGGACGGGTTTTGGACCCGGTAGCCCGGCTGGGTGGATGAAGCGGCGTGGGAAGTGGTGGTCACAGCCCTGATCTCCTTCGGATAATGACATAGCAGCGGGACGGCGGCGCGGCCGTCTCCGGTTTCCATCTTGTACCGTCCGGCCGGTTATGTGAAGTGAGTTACGCTCACGGCATGGAAGTAAGAAGCCCGGCGCGGCGTGAATTGGCAGGCAGCGCAGGCGGGGCGGTGCAGCACCGGGCCATCCGGCCGTCCTGAGCGGCGGCCGAACGGCTTGCGGGCTCCCGTTCCCAGCGGCCGCCGAAGCGCCCGCCGAAGCGCCGCATCGCTCCCGTTCCCAGGGACCACCGAACGGCTTCCACGCTCCCGTTCCTAGTGGAGGCCGCGCAGCCTGTCCATCTCCCGCCGGTCCTTCTTGGTCGGCCGGCCGGCACCCCGGTCGCGCTGCGGAATTCCGAGCGAGGGAATCGCCGGGCGCGGCGGCGTGTGGTCCGTGAAGCAGTGCGAGGCCGCCTCGGCTCCCACCCGTTTGGCGATCAGACGGCGCACTTCCAGGATCCGTTCGTAGCCGGGCTGCCGCACCCGCAGGGTGTCGCCCGGGACCACCGGTTGGGAGGCCTTGACCGGGTTGCCGTTAAGCCGCACGTGTCCGGCACGGCAGGCGGCGGTGGCCGCGGAGCGGGTCTTGTAGGCGCGGATGGCCCACAGCCACGCATCGACGCGCACCGAGCTCGGGGTATTGGCGGAAGTGTTCATGCCCCTCCGAGTCTAGCGTCGCCGTGGCGGCTTCCGTTGGCGGTCCGATCCCGCCGGTTCCACGTCCCCGCCCTCAGTGGTGTTTCCTTTCACCCCGAGTTCACAGCCAGTTGGCCCGCAGGATCACCGGCGCTGTGAAGCTCGATGGCGGGGAAACCCGACAACCACTACGAAGGGCGTCATATCCCATGGCATCTCGCCTGCTCAGAACATTGACCACCTCCGCCGCGGCCGTCGCCGTCGGCGCTACCCTCGTGGCCGCCCCGGCGGCCGGCGCGCAGAACAACCCGGGCGCGCAGGATGAAGCCCCGCTGCTGATCGGCCACCGCGGGGCCGCCGGCACCGCCCCCGAAAATACGGTTGCGGCCTTCAAGGACGGGCGCGCCTCCGGCGCCGACTTCTTCGAGATCGACGTCCAGCTCAGCGCCGATGGCGTACCGTTCCTGTTCCACGACGACACTCCGGCCCGGACCACCAACGTGGAGGAGGTATTCCCCGAGCGTGCCGGGGACCCCATCACGTCCTTTACTTGGGATGAATTGCAGCAGCTCGACGCCGGATCCTACTTCGGCGCCAAGTACCAAGGGGAGCGGATCCCGCACCTGGACGACGCGGCGAAGATCGCCACGGTGAAGACCGGCGTGTACATCGAAATCAAGTCGCCGAAGAACTCCCCGGGCATCGAACAGCTCGTCGCCGACGAGCTCCGCACCGATGCCGCCTGGACGAAGCTTGTTGCCGCCGACAAGGTCCAGGTCCTCGGCTTCGACGAGGCCTCCAACCGCACCTTCGCCGGCCTGGCTCCCGAGATCGCGCTGCAGCAGCTCTCGAGCACCGTCCCGGGTCCGGCCACGCTGGAATCGTGGGCGGCCTTTGCCGATTCGATCGGCACCAACTACCGCACCCTGACGGCGCAGAATGTTGCAGATGCCAAGGCCGCCGGACTGGTCGTCGGCGTCTACACCGCCAACTCGCCCGAGGCCGTCCAGCACTCCATCGACCTCGGCGTCGATGCCGTCACGGGTGACTTCCCGATCCAGACCATGCGATACCTGGACGGGCGGAAGCCCTTCCCCGCGGGCACCGGCCTGGAAATCGCCGGTGCGGTGAACGACCCAGCCGGCAGCGACGTCCAGCCGGAGACCGGCGAGCACGTGGTGCTGCGCAATACGGCGAACCACAGCATCGACGCCAGCGGCTACATCATCCGCGACGCGGCGAACAATATCCTGACGGTCGGCGCGGGCTACGTGCTTGCCCCCGGCGCGGAGCTGCGGGTCTACACCGGTCCCGGCACCAACAGCGCAGAGGCCTACTACAGCAATGGCACCGCGTCACTGCTGAACAACGGCGGCGACTCCATAGCACTGTGGGCCCCGCAGGGCACGCTGCAGGACGTCTTCGCCAACTAGGCGGCGGGTTCTGCGCCGACGATGCCGGCACCCCGGGCAGCCTTACGCCGCCCGAGGCGCCGGCGTCGGTTTTGGTGCCTCAGACATCAAACGTCTAACGTTTAGAGAATGATTTTGGAGCGACAGCCCGGCGGCGGCAGCAGCGACCACGCGCCGGGCGGCGACCATGCGCCGGGCAGCGACGAGGCTCCGGGGGAGTTCGCCGAGGCTCTGGTGCCGGAGCTCAACGTGCAGGAGGCTGCCCCGGCGCCCGCCGCCGCGCACCGCCGCTGGTTCATCGCCGCGGCCGTAGCCGCCGTGATACTCATCGGGTTGAACCTCCGGGCTGGTATTGCCAGCGCGGCCGCGCTCTTCCACGACCTGCAGCAACTGCTGGGGTACGGGCCGCTGGTCGCCGCACTGCTGCCCACCGTTCCCGTGCTGTGTTTCGCCGTGGCCGGAGCCGCGACCGCCTGGCTGAGCAGCCGCATGGGGCTGGAACGCGCCATCGCACTCGCGCTGACACTGCTGATCGCGGGCTTGGGCCTGCGCGGAGTCGAATCCGTCGGGATGCTGCTGGCCGGCACGGTGGTGTCCATGTCCGGACTGGCGGTCTGCAACGTGGCGCTGCCGGCGTTCATCCGCAAGTACTTCGCGCACCGGCCGTCGACGATGACCGGGGCCTACACCATCTCCATGTCCGTCGGCGCCACCCTGGCCGCGGCCATCAGCGTCCCTCTGGCCGCGCAGTTGGACTCGCCGTCGCTCGCGCTGGCCGCGTGGGCGCTGCTGGCCGTCGTCGGGCTCGCGGTGTTCCTTCCCATGGCCGTGGCCGGCAGGCGCGGTTCGGGCACGCGGACCCGGGACCACTCGTCGCCGTGGCCGCTGCTGCTAACGCGCAAGGGCGCGCTGCTCACCGGCCTGTTCACCATCCAGGCGCTGCTCGTCTATTCCGTGATGGGCTGGCTGCCGTACATCCTGATCTCGCGCGGGGTGGATGCCGCGGCCGCCGGGCAGCTGCTCGCGCTGGTCCAGCTGGTGTCCATCCCCGCCGTCGTCCTGCTGTTGTCCATGGCGGCGCGCCCGGGCCTGCTGCGGCCGGCCTTCATGATCACCTGCGCGGCGTCGCTGGCGGGCTACCTCGCCCTGCTCGTGCTGCCCGCCGAGCTCGCCGTGCTGCCCGCGGTTTTGATCGGACTGGGTTTTGGGGTTTTCCCGCTGCTGATGCTGGTGATCAGCCGCAGCGGTTCCAGTGCGTCCGAGACCACCGCACTGTCCACGCTGGCCCAATCGGTGGGCTACCTCTTCGCCGCCCTGGGCCCGTTCGGCCTCGGCCTGCTGCACGATGCACTCGCCGACTGGACCGTACCGCTGGTGCTCCTGGTGGCCGGCGCGGCCCTGCAACTGCTGCTGGCTCACGCGGTCAGCGGCCTGGTGCGGAAGGCTCAGGCGTGAGGTCCGGCCCGCTCCAGCGGCCGCCGCTGGCGGAGGAAGTCACGTCCAGGCTGCGGGAGTCCATCGCGGCGGGGCGGTGGCAGCTGGGGTCCCGGATCCCTCCGGAGCCGGAACTGATGGCGAGTCTGGGCGTCTCCCGCGGCACGCTGCGCGAGGCGGTCAAGGCCCTGGCCCACGCCGGGATGCTCGAGGTGCGCCGCGGTGACGGCACGTACGTGCGCGCCACCAGCGAGATCAGCGGCACCGCCCGCCGCGCCTACCGGGAGTACGACGACGAGGACGTGCTCCAGGTGCGCTTCGCGCTGGACACCCAGGCGGCGCGGCTGGCGGCGCAATCGGCGCGATCCGAGCCGGCGGGCCCAGGCGGCGCCGTGGAGGCGCTGCGGGAGAGGCTGGCCCGGCGCCGGCATGCGTGGGCCGAACAGGACCTGGAAGGCTGGATCGCCGCGGACTGGGACTTCCACCTGGCCGTGGCCGAGGCCTCCGGCAACCAGCTGCTGCACGAGCTGTACGGCAGCTTCGGCGATGTGTTCCACGGGACCAAGATGGCCCAGCGATTGCGGGACGGCTTCGATGGATGTCTGCGCGCCGGACACGAGGACCTCGCGGACGCCATCGCGGCCGGAGACGAAGAAGCCGCGGTGCGGACCGTCACCGCCAACCTGCGCTACTGCCTGAAATGGATGCCGCAGGACGGCCAATAACGCCCCGCTCACGCCGTGCTGCGGCGGGCTCTGGCCGCCGCGGCCGCGCGTGTGGCACGATGCCGCCCGGCCGGGGTACCTTGAATCACGAAGCCCGGACTGTCGGGACGCAGGGAACGAGGAAAGCTGGCGATGTCCACTTCGACGAAACCGTCCGGGAGCACCCGGAAGACGTGGCTGAAGATCACCGCGGCGGTGGCCGGCGCCGTCGTCGTGCTCCTGCTGTTGGTGTTGCTGGCCAAATGGCTTCGCACGATGCCGGGCGTCCAGGACTTCCTGGCCGCCTACCCGGGCCGCTCCGAACTGCCCGAATCCGCGCCGGTCGGGCTGCCCGCGTGGCTGGGTTGGCAGCACTTCCTCAACTTCTTCCTGATCGTGTTGATCATCCGCACCGGCCTGCAGGTACGGGCCGGTACCCGCTCGCCGGCGTACTGGACACGCAACAACAAGGGCCTGGTGAAGACCAGGAACGCGCCCACCAAGATCACCCTGAACCTGTGGTTCCACCTGACGCTGGATGCGTTGTGGGTGCTGAACGGCATCGTCTTCATGGTGCTGATCTTCGCGACCGGGCACTGGATGCGGATTGTGCCCACCAGCTGGGACATCTTCCCGAACGCGCTGTCCGCGGTGCTGCAGTACGCCTCGCTGGACTGGCCGCTGGAGAACGGGTGGGTGAACTACAACGCGCTGCAATTGCTGACCTACTTCGCGACCGTCTTCATCGCCGCCCCGCTGGCCATCGTCTCCGGCCTGCGCACCTCGGCCGCCTGGCCCAAGCGGGCCGCGGTCAACAAGTACTTCCCGATTGAGGCGGCCCGGGCCATCCACTTCCCGGTGATGGTGTATTTCGTGCTGTTCATCATCGTGCACGTGACGCTGGTGCTGGCCACCGGCGCGCTGCGCAACCTCAACCACATGTATGCGGCCACGGACGACGGCGGGTGGACCGGTTTCTGGATCTTTGCCGCCTCCGTCGCGGTGACCGTGGCGGCTTGGTTCCTGGCCCGGCCGATCTTCCTGCGCCCGATCGCCTCGCTGACGGGCAAGGTCACGAGCCGCTGACCGCGCGGCCGCCTGATCGCCAGCCGCTGACCGCCTGACCGCGGCTCAAGGCTGCACCGCTACACTGCTCGCCATGATCACCGTTGCGGCCATCGCCGCGTGCCTTGTCTTCGCGCTGTTGGCCGTCTTCCAGATCCTGCTGGCCGCGGGCCTGCCGCTGGGCCGGTTCGCCTGGGGAGGAAGCCACCGCATCCTGCCGGCGAAGCTGCGCATCGGGAGCGCGGTCTCGGTGCTCCTGTATGCGTTCTTCGTGTTCGTCATCATGGACCGCGCGCAGTTTCTCGACGCGTTGCCGGAGACCGCGTCGCTCGTTCTTGGCTGGGTCCTGACCGCGTACCTGTTCGTCGGCGTCCTGATGAACGCCATCTCGCGCAGCAAGCCCGAGCGGTGGACCATGACGCCGGTCGCCCTGGTCTTGGCCGCGCTGAGCCTGGTGGTTGCCCTCGGGTGACGTGGTTTCCCGCCCTTGGCGGGGAGCTGCAAGGCTTTTCGTCGGTGGGCCGTCCAGCCGTTTGCGGGTCTCACGTCCCTTCGCGGGCGGGGGGTTCCGACGGTTGACGGTCAGGCAGGGGAGGGGCTTGCCCCGCGGGCGGGGCGGGCTCACGATTGGTTCACTACCGGCCGATCGGAGGAAGCCATGCAGGTCCGTATCCGCCGCGCACTGACAGCAGTTGCCGTGCTCGTCGCCGTCCCGGCGGCCCTTGCCGGCGGCCTGGTCCTGTGGCTGCGCTTCAGCCCCCGGCCGCTGGCGGTGCTGCTGCGGGTGCTGTCGGAACGGGACGGCCGGCGCACGGCCCGCGCGATGGCCCGGCACGTGCCGGACGGAATCAGCGAAGTATTGGATCAGGAATACCTCAGCAACCACGGGCATACCCGCCTGGACGTGTTCTTCCCGGACAAGGCGGCCGAGGATTCGCTGCGCCTTCCGACAATTGTCTGGATCCACGGCGGGGCCTGGATCTCCGGCACCAAGAACGACGTCGCCAATTACCTGCGGATTCTCGCCTCCTACGGCTTCACCGCCGTGGGAGTGGACTATTCGCTGGCCCACGTGCGCCGCTACCCGGCGCCGGTGCGCCAGACGGCCGCCGCGCTGCGCTACCTGGAACACAACGCCGACCGGCTGCACATCGATACCGAGCGGATCGTGCTGGCCGGGGACTCTGCGGGCGCGCAAATTGCCGCACAACTGGCGCTGGTCATCGCCGATCCCGACTATGCCAAAAGGCTCGGCATTGCCTCGCCCATGAAGCCGGAGCGGCTGCGCGCGGTGCTGCTGCACTGCGGGGCGTACGACCTCTCGCTCGCCGGGGCGGACCAGGCCGGGAACCAGAACTACCTGCGCACGGTGCTGTGGTCCTACACCGGGGCCAAGGACTATCTGGAGCGTCCCTACGTCGCGCTGGCCTCCGTGGCCAAGCACGTGGGCGCCGGCTATCCGCCGGCTTTCGTGTCAGCGGGCAACACGGACCCGTTGCTGCCGCACTCGCTCGGGCTGGTCGAAGCGCTGCGGATCAAGGGCGCGGCCGTGGAGGAGTTCTTCCCCCACACGGAGGCCGGCCTAGGGCACCAGTTCCAGTTCAACCTGGAGTTGGAAGCGGCGTGGCAGGTGCTGGAGCGCAGCGTGGCGTTCCTCCGTCGCCACACCGGCTGATGCCACCCGAGTTGAATCGGCGCCCCGCTACGAGGGGTGTTCTTCGGTGTCTGCATCACCCGGGGCCGGCGCCGATGCCTCCCCCGGGCACCGCCGTCGTACGCTGGAAACCTGCCCAGCGAAGGGGGAACTATCAATGAACGACGCCGGCTCGCGCCTCATTTTCGGCTGCATGGGGTTGGGTGGGGGCTGGGGGAGCGGGCCGCTGGAAGCGGCCGATGTGGCGGCCGCGCACGCGGCCGTGGCGGCGGCGCTGGAGGCCGGGATCACGACCTTCGACCACGCCGACATCTACGCCCACGGCAAGGCCGAGGCCGCGTTCGGGCGGGTGCTGGCGGAAAGTCCCGAGCTGCGCGACTCGATCCGGCTGCAGGGCAAATGCGGCATCCGGCTGCCGGTCCCCGGCATGGTCGGGCACTACGACTCCTCGCGGGAAGCCATCCTGGCCCGCACCGACGAAAGCCTGCGCCGGCTGCACACCGATCACCTGGATACGCTGCTGATCCACCGGCCCGATCCGCTGACGCCGGCCGAGGAGATCGCCGCGGCGTTCAACGAGCTTCGGATGGCCGGGAAGGTACGCCGCCTTGGTGTCTCGAACATGTCCGGCGAACAGATGCGCTGGCTGCAGTCGGCGCTGGATGAACCGCTGGCGGTGAACCAGCTGGAAATGAGCCTGTACCGACGCGACTGGCTGGAGTCGGGGGTGCTGGTGAACCACCCGGAGGGACCGGGGATCAGCTTCCCGCACGGCACCTTGGAATACTGCGCCGCCCACGGGGTGGAGCTGCAGGCCTGGGGCGCGCTGGCCAAGGGCCGGTACAGCGGGCGTGCGGCAGCGGAGGCCGCGACACCGGATGCTTCCGCGCCCGCGGATGCCTCACCCCCGGCGGATCATGCAGCGGCAGCCCTGGTCACGGAACTTGCCCGGGACAAGGGGTGCCCGCCCGAGGCCGTGGTGCTGGGCTGGCTGCTGCGGCATCCGGCAGGCATCCGGCCGGTCGTCGGTACCAGCAGCCCGGACCGGATCCGGGCCTGTGCCGAGGCGGAAGCGGTTGGAGCATCGATGACCCGCGAGGAGTGGTACTCCCTGTGGGTGGCGGCCCGAGGCAGGCCGCTGCCTTAGCTGCCCCCGCCCGGCCCCGCCGGCTGCCGGCGGGGGCCGGGACCGTGGGTCCTAGACGAAGGCCGGCTGTTCCAACCGGCGGAACGCGGAATCGTGGAAGACCAGGGGCTCGTGGGTGCCGTCGTGCGTGGACAGTCCGTGCACCTGCAGCAGCACGACGTGGTGGTCCCCGGCCGGGACCTCCTGGTGCACCGAGCAGTCCAGCCAGAGCGCCGCGTCGTTGAGGAAAAGCGCGCCGTCGTCCGTGCCGTGCAGGCTCAGGCCGGCAAAGCGGTCACCGTTCCTGGACGCGATCTGGCGGCAGACGCCGTCGTGTCCGGTGCCGAGCACCGAGACGCCGATCCGGTTGGCCCGGCGGACCAGCGGCCAGGTCCGTGAGGTGTTTTGCACGGCGAACATCACCAGCGGCGGCTCGAGGGAGACGCCCACGGTGAACGAGGAGGCGACGATGCCCTGCGGCTCGCCGGCGACGGTCGCGCACAGCGCCGCGATGCCCGAGGGGAAGCGGCCGAAGGCGGAGCGCAACGTGTGGGGGGTCAGGTCATGGTGTAGCGACATGGCGTCCTTGGGGCTTGGGCGCATCCGCTGCGGCCGAGCTGCTGCGGGTGGATACGCGTACTTGCCTGCCGACATACCCGGCGGGCCGAATCATCACCTGGAGCACCCCGCTACGGTAGAGGGTTGCCGGCCAACCAGCCAGGGCTGTGAAGTTGGCGCTCTTGATTCGTCTCCACGCTAAGAGCGGGGAAGGGCCTGGGTCAAACGCCGGTAACAGTTCGTCAAATGCAGCGTTTTACTTCCGGGCGCCGCGAGGTGTCTGCTGCCCCGACGGGCGGCCGTGCGACGGCTGCTGCCCCGAAGGCTACTGTCCGACTGCTGGTCCCACGGCTACTGCGCGGCGGCGCCCGGGCGCACGGTCCGCTGCCGGAACGGATGCGCCGGGTAGACGCCCAGGATGCGGATTTCGGTGGTGAAGAAGTCCAGTTCCTCGAAGGCGTGGACCATGGCCGGATCGTCCGGGTGGCCTTCGACGTCCACCATGAACATGGTGGCGGCAAACTCGCCGCCCACCATGTAGCTCTCCAACCGGGTCATGTTGATGCCGTTGGTGGCGAAACCGCCCAGCGCCTTGTACAGCGCGGACGGCACGTTCCGCACGCGGAACACGAAGCTGGTTACGGCCGGACCGGGAAGTTCCTCGCGGGACGGGACCGGCCGGCGGTCGGCCAGCACCACGAACCGTGTGGTGTTCGTCGGATCGTCTTCGACCTTTTCCGCGAAAACCTCCAGACCGTAGAGTTCGGCGGCCATCGGCGGCGCCAGGGAGACCTTGGTCGGGTCGTTCCATTCGGCCACCTCCCGGGCCGAACCGGCGGTGTCGCCTGCGATGACCGGAGTGAGCCCGAGCCTGCGGATCAGCTTGCGGCACTGGCCCAAAGCATGGATGTGGCTGTGCACCTCCCGGGCCTGCTCCACGGTGGCCCCGCGTACGCCCAGCAGGCTGAAACGGATGGGCAGGAAGAATTCCTCCACGATCTGCAGGGTGGTCTTCGGCAGCAGGGCGTGGATGTCCGCCACCCGGCCGGCGATCGAGTTGTCGATGGGGATCATGGCCAGTTCCGCCTCGCCGCCGGTGACGGCAGCGAACGCATCCTCGAAGCTGGCACACGGCACCGCTTCCCAACCGGGGCGCACTTCCAGGCAAGCCATGTGGGAGTTCGAGCCGGGTTCACCTTGGTACGCAATCGCTGGAGCCATGGGCGAAATTATCCCACCGGGGCGGGCCGGCGCTTCATTCCGGGCAACCGGGCGGCGTCATATAACCGGGACCGGCCCGCCAACCGCTTAGTACAGATGCGATTCCTGGGTGATGCCGTAGGGCACGTCGTCGCTCAGCTCCACCGTAAACTGCCCGGGGCCGGTGCGAGTGACCAGGATGCCGCAATCGCCGTCGATGGCGGCGAGCTTTTGCAACTCTTCGACCGCAGCATTCAGGAGATCGTGTGCTTCGGAAGCCGTCTGTGCGGTCAACGACTTGGTAGCCAGGGAAGTGGCCATGGTTCTGCCTTTCGTGGCCGGAGGTTTCCGCGCAGGAGAAACGCGGGATGGAAGCTTCCGGCCGGAACGAGCCTGCCATGCGGAACGGTGCATGGAACTTTACATTCTGCCATCCCAGATGACATCAGATGAATTTCGCACCGGCGTGGCGTGCGCCACACCCGGCGCGGCGGCGTGGTGCTGGAAGCAGGTCAGGCGGGACCGCCGCGCGTGTTGGAAACCGGTCACGCGGGACCGCCGCGGATGCTGGAAGCGGTCGGGGGAGGGCGGGCCAGCCGGAAGTGAACCCGGTCCTAGAACGGGTTGAGCAGCCGGTGGACGAACTGCCGGGTGCGCTCCTCCCGCGGTTCGCGCAGCACCTGTTCGGGGTGTCCGCGTTCCACCACCACGCCGCCGTCCATGAACACCACTTCGCTGGCCACTTCACGGGCGAAGGCCAGCTCGTGGGTGACCAGGGCCATGGTCCAGCCCTCGTCAGCCAGTTCCTTGATCACGTGCAGCACGTCGCCCACCAGTTCAGGATCCAGTGCGGACGTGGGCTCGTCGAACAGCAGCAGCGAGGGTTTGAGCGCCAGCGCCCGGACAATGCCGACCCGCTGCTGCTGTCCGCCGGAGAGCTGATGCGGGTACTGGTCTTCCTTGCCGGAGAGCCCGACACGGTCCAGCAGCGACCTGGCCTCGCGCACCGCTTCGGCCTTGGACCGCTTCTGCACCTGGACCGGGCCCTCGATGATGTTCTGCAGCACGGTCATGTGCGGGAACAGGTTGTAGTGCTGGAACACCATGGCGCTGCGGTCGCGCAGGGCGGCGATCTGTTTTCGGTTCACCGGCGAACCGAAATCCACGGCCGGCCCGCCCGAAAAGGCGACCCGCCCGCCGTCGGGGATTTCCAAGCCGTTCAGGCAGCGCAGCACGGTGGTTTTGCCCGACCCGGAGGGTCCGATCAGGGCCAGTACCCCGCCCGTCTGGACGGAGAGGTCGATGGACTTGAGCACCTGGTTGCTGCCGAAGGACTTGCGCAGCCCCTCTACGGAGAGCACCGGCCCTGCGGCGGAGCCGGGCTGCGAAGCGGCGGCGGAGGGGACGTCAGTGGGCGACATAGCGGTCCAGCCTCTTCTCCAGTCGGGACTGCCCGGCGGAGAGCACCAGGCAGAACACCCAGTAGACCGCCGCGGCCTCAATGTAGAGCAGCATGAACTCCTGGCTGAACGCCGCGATTTCCTGGGCGGCCCGGAACGCCTCGGTGACCAGGATCAGGGAAGCGAGGGAGGTGTCCTTGACCAGCGAGATGAAGGTATTGGACAGCGGCGGCACCGACACCCGCGCTGCCTGCGGCAGGATGATGCGGCGCAGGGTGGTGGTGCCGGCCATGCCGATGGTGTGGCCGGCTTCCCACTGGCCCTTGGGGACGGACAGAATCGCGGCGCGGATGATTTCGGCCGCATAGCCGCCCACGTTCAGGGAGAACGCGATGATGGCGCTCGGCCACGGTTCAAGCACCACGCCGATCGACGGCAGGCCGTAGAAGATCACGAACAGCTGGACGAGCAGCGGGGTGCCGCGGATCACCGACACGTAGGCGCGCGCGATGCCGGCCAGGATCCGGTTGCGGCTCAAGCGCATCAGGGCCACGACGAGCGCCAGCAGCAGGCCGATGGCGAAGCTGGCCAGCGAGAGGGGGATGGTGCCGGTCAGCCCGCCCTGGACTATAGGCCAGAGCGAACTGCCGACGAGCTCCCAGTCGATGTCCATACGGTTACGTTAGCGTCTCCCTTTGAAGCGGCCGGATTTACTTGCTGACGTCCGCGCCGAAGTACTTCTCGGAGATCTTTGCCAGCGTGCCGTCGGCGCGCAGCTCCTCCAGCGCCGTGTTGAAGGCCTCGACCAGCTCGTCGCTGCCCTTCTGGAAGGCGAAGGCGCTCTGCGTTTCTTCGTCCGTTTCGGCGGCTACCTTGATGTCTTTGTTGTCGTTGGTGGCCTGGTAGTCCAGGTAGGTCAGCTTGTCGTTGACCGTGGCGTCCACCCGGCCCTGCTCCAGCAGCGAAACCGCCTGCGCCCAGCCCTCCACGGCCTCGACATTGGCTCCGGCGCCCTTGGCCAGTTTGTAGAAGTTGCTGGTCAGCGACTGGGCGGACGTTTTGCCCTCCAGATCCGCCAGGGAGGAAATGTCGTTGTTGTCCGACTTCACGACGACGACGCCGGTGCTGACCGTGTACGGGTCCGAGAAGTCGTACTTGGCCAGCCGGTCTTCGTTGATCGAAACCTGGTTGGCGATGACGTCGAAGCGGCCCGCCTCCAGCCCCGCGAAGATGGCGTCCCACTGGGTCTCTTCAAACCGCACGTCGACGCCGAGCTTGTCCGCCACCGCGGTGACGACCTCGACGTCGTAACCGGTCAGGTCGCCGGTGCCGTTCTCGTGGAAGGAGAACGGGCGGTAGGTCCCCTCGGTCCCCACGGTGATCACGCCTGCGTCCTGGATCTCCTGCAGCGTGGTCGCGGCGGAGGAGGTCGCCGGCTCCGACCCCGACGGCGAGGACGTGCTGCAGCCGGCCAGCACCAGGGCGGCGGCTGCGGCGGCACCGAGGACGGACAAACGACGACGAATCATGGTGGAAAACCCCTTGTGATGTGGGACGACGAGCCAACCGGCGGGTGGCCGGCAAACGCTGAAGCTACCACGTGCAACAACGGGTACCTCAAGATATGTTCCGAACTGTGTCGGCAATGTGAGCAGCCGCACTCCCGGCGGCGCGCACCGGCGTCGTTATTGTTCTATTCGGGTGCCACCCGCACCACGAGTGCGCCCGGATCGACGCGCATCATCAAACGGGACCCCATGCCAATATGGTCGCCGTCCAGCTGCATCTCCTGGGGCCGGCCGGCGTGGATCTCCACGTGCTTGCCCTGGTAGTAGTCAACCGAAGGATCCACGCTCCGGCCGCGTTTGGCGAGCCCGGCCAGCACGCCGAGCCAGCCCAGCCGCCCACGCGGGGAGATGGTCATGACGTCCAGCAGGCCGTCGTCGAGCTGCGCACCGGGGAACATCTCGAATCCGCCCTGGATCTTGCCGCAGTTCCCGCCCATTACGCTGCGCATCCGCACGGTCATGGGCTTGCCGCCGTCTATGGTGACCGTGGCGCGGACCGGCTTGCCCGGAAGGTTGCGCAGGCCGGCTTCCACGTACGCCAGCCACCCGATACGGTCCTTGAGGCCGTCGTCGGTGCCGCCAATCACGGCGGCGTCGAAGCCGAGGCCGGCCATGACCAAAAACACGGAGTCACCGCCCGACCTGTCCACGGTGGCCCGGACCACGTCGATCCGCCGGTCCCGGCCGGCCAACGCGATGCCGGCAGCGGTCTCCGGGTCGTCAACCGGCAGGTCCAGGTTGCGGGCCAGCAGGTTGCCGGTGCCCAGCGGGATCACGCCCAGCGGCATGTCGGTCGCCGCCAGCCGGCCGGCCACCCGCCGCACCGTTCCGTCACCGCCGGCGGCGATGACCAGATCGACGCCCGCTTCCAGCGCCTGGTGCGCCTGGCCGGCGCCCGGATCTTCGAGCGTGGTCTCGAGCCAGAGCGGCGGCTGCCAGCCGGTCTCGGCGCACAGGCCCTCGACCAGCGCCACCAGGTCGAAGTTGAACTTCTTGGACGGGTTCCAGACCACCGCGGCACGGCGGGAAGCTGGGGGAGCGGATTCGGTCATGGTGTCCTTACTGTCCTGTTTGCCGGCTGAAGGCCGACGTCCCGACGAACCCATTCAAGCACCATCCCGCCGGTGCCGCCCGGCTCGACATCGCTGCTGGCCGCTTATAGGTTCTAACAGGACACCCTCGGATCCGGGAGAAGAATTGCTTCGGCGCGCACTTGCATCAATCACCGCCCTGCTGCTGACGGTAGCGGTCTCTGCCTGCGCTCCGGAGCGGGAATCGCCGGAACCGGCCGCCCGGGCACTGGCGGAAGCGTTGGCTGCCAACGACGTGTCGAACGTGGCCTTCGCCGATGCCACCGGCGCCCAGGTGCAGGAACAACTGGCCGCGTTGACCGAGGGGATGGACCCCTTGGAGCCCGAAGTCACCGTGGAAGGCGTCGAAGAGGTCGAATCCAACCTCTTCCGGGCCACCCTTTCCTATGACTGGCCGGTGGCCGATGCGGAGCAGGGCTGGAGCTACACCACCAGGGCCGACCTGCACTACGCCGAGGACACCTGGCACGTCCGGTGGAAGCCCGAAATCCTGGAGCCCTCGCTTGCCGAGGGGGAACGGCTGGTGCTCTCCACCGAGGAGCCGCGGCGTGGCCAGATCCTCGACGCCGAGGGCGAGGCGATCGTCAAGAACCGCCCGGTCAGGGTCGTCGGCATCGACAAGACAGGCCTGGACACAGCGACCGCCGAGGACTCGGCGCGCGCGCTGGCCAAGCTGGTGGACATCGACGCCGCCGCTTACCTGGAAAAGGTTGAAGCTTACGGGCCCAAGGCTTTCGTGGACGCCATCACGCTGCGCGAGGACGCCTTTGACAAGCTGGACCAAAAGAAGCTGAAGGGCATCGAGGGCTTCCTGGCGGTAGGTGACCAGATTCCGTTGGCGCCCAACCGCACGTTCGCCGCGCCGGTGTTGGGATCGGTCAGGGAGGCCACGGCCGAGGACATCGAGAAGTCCAAGGGCACGGTGGTCGCGGGCGAGACCGTAGGCTCGTCCGGCTTGCAGGAAGCCTTCAACGCCGAGCTCTCCGGCACGCCGGGAGTCACCGTCTCCGCCGTCGGGCAGCCCGCCGAAGAGGGCGGCGAAGCGCCGTCCCGCCAGCTGTTCCGCCAAGACCCGGTGGACGGCGAAAACGTGAAAACCACGCTCGTGCCGAAGTTGCAGTCGGCGGCCGAGGACATCCTGGCCGACATCGACTCGCCGAGTTCGATCGTCGCGCTGCGGCCCTCGACCGGTGCCGTCCTGGCGGCCGCGAACGGTCCGGACAGCGAAGGCTACAACACCGCGTTCCTGGGCCGGTACGCCCCCGGTTCCG
Organism: Arthrobacter sp. Y3223166; assembly: GCF_059090935.1. NCBI lineage: Bacteria > Bacillati > Actinomycetota > Actinomycetes > Micrococcales > Micrococcaceae > Arthrobacter > Arthrobacter sp. Y3223166. The sequence goes on from NZ_JBNHGE010000017.1 coordinate 43,880, forward strand.
CCTTCAAGATCGCCACCGCGTTGGGCATGCTGCGCAACGGCGCGACCCCCGAGTCGGCCGTCACCTGCGACCCGGAACTGGTCGTGGACGGCCGAAGCTTCGAGAACGCGGACAGCTACCCCGCCGAGTTCACCGGCCGGATCACCTTGACCGAGGCCATCGCGCACTCCTGCAACACCGCGTTCATCGCCGAGCACCGGGAACTCTCCCAGGACCAGCTGGCTGATGCCGCCGGCGCCCTGGGCATCGGCATGACCGCGAGCCCCGGCATCGAGGCCTTCATGGGCGACGTGCCGCGGGAGGACACCAAGGGGACCGCGCACGCGGCCTCGCTGATCGGCCAGTCACGGGTGCAGGCGTCGCCGCTGGCGCTGGCCACGATGATGGCGGCCGTGGTGGAAGGCGGTTCGGTCGTGCCGACGCTGGTGGACGGTCACGACCCCAAGGCCGAGCTCCCGGACGTGCCTGAACTGACCGCCGGGGAAGCCAAGCAGTTGCGCAGCATGATGCGCTCGGCCGTCGTGGACGGCTATCTGGCCAACCTGGCCGACCTGCCCGGGAAGCCCGCCATCGGCAAGACCGGCACCGCAGAGTACGGCTCGCAGGACCCGCCGCAAACCCACTCCTGGGTGATCGCCGGCCACGGGGACCTTGCCATCGCGGTGTTCGTGGAGGACGGCGAGCTGGGCTCCGAAACCGCCGGCCCGCTGGCCGAGGCTTTTCTGGAAGCCGCCGCCGGCTAGGCCTTCAACGACGACGCCGGCGCCCGCCAAGGTGCCTGAAGGCACCGAAGGCGGGCACCGACGTCGCCAGCGGCCAGCCAAGGCCCGGCCTTCGCCCGCCAGCCGCCCGGCCCTGCCTGCAGAGTTCCAGGCTTACCAGCGGTGGGCCACGTCAATCACCAGGCGGGACATGCTGCCCGGGCCGTCCAGGGTGAAGACCCGGAACGGCAGGCGGGCGCGCACGCCGAGGCCGATGGTGGTGTACCCCTCGAAACTGCCGCCCCAGGAGAGCTGGCGGAAGGTGGTGTAGCCGGTGACGTTCACCAGCTCCTTCGGGTTGGCAGGCCGGTAGGTGCCGCGCCCGTTGGAGTCATACGCCGGAGCCTTCACGACCACGGCCAGATCGGCGCCGCCGCGCAAGGGGATTACATGGCCGGATCCTTGGGCCCGCACCGTCCCGTACCTCACCGAGTAGCCGGCCACGTCGCCGCGCAGGTCCACAACCATGCGGTCGAAACAGGCGTGCCGGCCGGTGCGCACGTTGGTAATGGGTGCGGTCGTGGTCCCCGGCGCGGACCCCGGCGTCGAGCCCCAGGTGATGCCGCAGTAGGGCGCCGCGGTGGCGGGGCCGGGCGCCACCAATCCCAAGCCGAGAACCAACAGGATTACGGACAGCCATGTGGGGAGCTTGCGCATGGCACACCGCCTTTCATGGGGGTGACAGATGCACTCAGGATAGGGGCGTTTTCCGCGACGGGACCCGGCACGTCCGCGATAACGCCGCAACCGTTACGGCACGCGGCCCGGGCACGCTTTTCTTGATCCTTCGGTAATCGGAAACGCACTCCGCCCGTAACCAAACACGGCGGGGGAGAAGTGTTACGACGTTTCGTAACATAAATCACAGTGCTGCAATTTGAAAGCGCGGCCAGTGGCATAATTCCAGCATTAGCCGGTTCGGACCCCCACGTTTTTGCCGGGCCGGCGATCCCCCAAAGAGCCGGTCCCGCGTGAACATACCGCGGGGCCGGCTCGATTTAAACGTCACACCATAGGCGCCGCCCGCAGGCGTCCCCGGCGCCCCTGCAGCCCCTGTGCAGACCCCTTCAGCCCACTTCGAAGGTCCTGAACCCGCCGGTGGGCGGGCCGTACGTCGCTTCGACCGCGTCCACCCGCCCCGGCGCCTTGCCGGACTCGAACGCGGCCGCGAACTGGCGCACCGCATCGCGCGGCCCCTCTGCCACCACGCCCACGGTGCCGTCCGCCTGGTTCACGGCCGAGCCCACCAGCCCCAGGCGTTCGGCGCGTTCCCGTGCCCAGTACCGGAAGCCCACTCCCTGGACCCGGCCGCTCACCGTCGCGCTCAGGCGGACGTCCCCGGTGGGTTCCTGTTGCATGCTTCGCTCCTGTCCGCACATCGGTCCAGCGTACGACGGCGCCTCGCTTCAGGCAGCGCCGGAACCGTAGGGGCGCGTGATGGCCTCCAGAAAGTGGCCGTTCGGGTCGGTGAAGTACACGCCGCGGCCGCCGTCGTTGCGGTTGATTCGCTGGGGCCGGCTGCGGCCCGGGTCTGCCCAGTAGGCGATTCCGGCCGACCGGATGCGCGTGAGGATCCCGTCGAAGTCGTCCTCGGCGACCAGGAAGGCGTAATGCTGGGGCTGCACGTTCCCGGCGGTGTCCGCGTAGTCGAGTGCCACGCCGCCCTCCAGCAGGACCGTCATGAAGTGTCCGAACATCGGCTGCGGCGGATCGAGGCCGAAGATCTCCGCAAAGAATTCCGCCGACGCCTTCTTGTCTGCGGCGTAGACGATGGTGTGGTTGAACGAGACGGCCATGGCATGCTCCGAAGGCGGTGGCCGGGACGGACGCCGGCCCCAATGCTGGCTCCATTCAACTCCGGCCAGGCCCGCCGGACAAGCGCAGAACCCGGAAGGTCCGGGTTAACGAAGCAACGGACGACGCCGGCGCCGTGTGGTCGCCGAAGCCGTCCGCTCCGTTGGGGTGGCTGTGCCGCCCCGTGCTGATGTCAGCCCTTCTGCGGCAGCCGCCAGACCGTGCAGTCCTGCGTGCTGATGGCGCGGCGCGAGCCGTCCGCCTCATCACGGATCCACACCAGGCCGACGCCGGGCGCGGTACGGTCGACGCGGCCCCGGTACTGGACGGCATTGTCCATGCGGGCCTCGACCGAATCGCCGCGGCGCAGATGTCCGAGATTGCGGATACGGGTGGGGGTGGAATTGACCAGCGGGGACTGACCGGGTGCGGATAGTGTCATCCGTGACCTCCTGTGTTGTGGCGGTAAGGGCGTGCTGTGCCAGGCGGATCAGCTGTGGGGCCGACCCTGCCGTGGCATCGTTCGGGGACTGCTCGTCAGGCGTGAAGCGCCGGCTCCTGCCAGATGGCGGCGAGCGCTGACGACAGGGGCTGCGAGGCGGCAGGGCGCGGGAAAGAGCTTCTCCGCTGATCCCTGCTGCAAACTTGTTGGTGGTCCCTCAGCTGTCCGTTGGCAGTCTCACTTTAAGGAACACCTTTGGAGGGCCGGATTATTCCGCCGGAGCAGGAAAAGTTTTTTGGGCCCTCGCCGGTGGTCGCAGGCGGAGCCAGGCTGCATCCACGGCAGACGGCGGGCGGTTTCCCGCGGCGCTGCGGCGCCACGGGCCAGGCCCGGAAGCCTCAGGGGCCAGCACGCGAGCGGCAGGTTAGTCCCTGGGCGGCAGCTGCTGCAGCGCCCAGGTGTTGCCGTCCGGATCGCTGAAGTAGACGAACTTACCCCACGGCTGCGCGTCCACGTCGCTCGCTGCGACGCCGCGGCTGAGCAGTTCTTCCCGGGCCGCTTGGGCATCGGCAACGACCATCTGGAGCCCCTGCTGCGAGCCGGGTGCCATCTCCGTGATGCCCTCGCCGATCACGATGGAACAGGCCGAGCCGGGCGGCGTGAGCTGCACGAACCGCAGGCCGTCGCTTACCCGGTGGTCGTGGTCGGCGTGGAAGCCGACCTGCTCAACGTAGAAATGTTTGGCCCGGTCGACGTCGGTGACCGGCACGGCCACCAGTTCGAGTTTCATCTCCATGCCGGACACGCTAGCGCCGGCAGGCACCCGGCGGTAGGGTCCGGCGCGGGATCGCGGTCATGCCCTGTCCGCAACCCGAGGGAGCCTGCGCCCCTCGGACTTTTCGAACAGACGGCGCGGGTGGGAGCCAGGCGGCACGGGTGGGAGCAGCTGTGGCCACCAGAGATGATGCACCCGATGGCGGCCGCGGCCAGCTAATCCCCGAAATAGCCGCGCTCCAACAGGGAGCCGGGGTGGTACAGGCAAACGGACGTGCGATCACCCGAATCCCAATCCGCTTGCGTAGGGAACAAGAGCCGGTGCGTGCCGTCCGGAATCAACCGGGCTTCGAGAAACTGGGACATCACCTCGCCGCACCGGGGTCCGGCCTCGCGTTCCAGTGCTGACTGACCCGGATACAGCTCGCCGGCGTGGGTGATGGTGCCGAATATCTCGCCTTCATGCGGTTCCTGGCAGGGCACCTGAAACAACGCGGTGGTCGTGGGGCCGGAGGAATACTCCCAATCGAAGAACACACAGTCGCCGACGGCTGCCTCACTCAGGGCCGAGGGCTCCACGCCGGAAGACCATTGCGTGGCGAGGAAGTCGTCGATGTAGGCACTAGTGCCCTCCGGATCCGCTGCTCCCACGGTCTCCGCGGGTGCCATGGTCGGGCGACCCGGCGGGGGAGAGGCCAGCCGGACGGGTCCCTGGGATGTGCCGGCGGCAGGACCGCTGGCGTACCCGCCGCCGGAGGCTGGCGGAGTGGCACCCGCCGTGGCCGGGGATGCCGCTCCAGCTTCCGCGCCCGGTTCCGTGCAGCCCGCGAGCAGCAGCGCGAATAGCGCCATGAGGGCGGCCGTCGGCCTATTCCGCATGTTCCCCCGATGCCGGCTCTGCAGCCGCCCGACCGGCGGCTGGAATTGTGAGCAGCCTAGCAGGCTGTGCCGGCGGGCCGGGCGCGCCCCGCCCGCGGCCACAGTGCCAGCGGACCCATCGGTCCGGCGGCTTGCGTCGCGGGGCCTTGCCGCCGTGCCGGGCGGACCAGCCGGGCTTTAGACGGCGGCGGCAGCAGCGGCGTCGGCCGTCTTCTTCCGGTGGATGGCCAGGAAGGAGGAAATCCTGCGGACCGCCTCCTCGATATCCTCCACCGACGGCAGGATCACGAACCGGAAGTGATCCGGCGTGGGCCAGTGGAAGGCGCTGCCGTGCGAAACCAGGATTTTCTCCTCCTCAAGCAGGTCCAGGACAAACTTTTCGTCGTCCTCGAACGGATACACGGCAGGATCCAGCTTGGGGAACAGGTACATCGCCCCGGCCGCGGGCACACAGCTAACGCCCGGGATCTGGTTGAGCAGCCGGCAGGCCAAGTCGCGCTGTTCGTGCAGCCGGCCCCCGGGCTTCACCAGGTCCCCGATGGACTGGTAGCCGCCCAGCGAGGTCTGGATGGCGTGCTGCGCCGGGACGTTCGAGCACAGCCGGAGCGAGGCCAGCAGTTCCAGTGATTCGCGGTAGGCCGCGGTCTCGGCGCGCGGCCCGCTGATGGCCACCCAGCCGGCGCGGTAGCCGGGCATCCGGTACGCCTTGGAGAGCCCGCTGAACGTCAGCACCGGCAGGTCCGGGGCCACCGAGGCGGTGTGGACGTGCACGGCGCCGTCGTAGGTGATCTTCTCGTAAATTTCGTCCGAGAACAGCACCAGATCGTGCTTGCGAGCCAGGGCCGCGAACTGTTCCAGCACGTGCCGCGGGTAGACGGCGCCGGTGGGGTTGTTCGGGTTGATCAGCACGATCGCCCGTGTCCGGTCGGTGATTTTGGCTTCGACGTCCGCCATGTCCGGCCACCAGTGGTTGTCCTCGTCGCAGAGGTAGTGCACGGCCTTGCCGCCGGAGAGGGTGACCGACGCGGTCCACAGGGGGTAGTCGGGCGCGGGGATCAGCACCTCGTCGCCGTTTTCGAGGAACGCTTGCAGCGTCATGGAGATCAGCTCGGACACCCCGTTGCCGATGAAGATGTCCTCAACGCCGATCTGCATCAGGCCCTTGGTCTGGTAGTACTGCGAAATGGCCGTGCGGGCGGAAAAGATGCCCTTCGAATCGCTGTAGCCTTGGGCGCCGCGCAGGTGGTGGATCATGTCCACCACAATCGACTCCGGCGCCTCCAACCCGAACGGTGCCGGATCGCCGAGGTTCATCCGCAGGATGCGGTGGCCCTCCGCCTCCATCTTCTTGGCCGCGTGCAAAATCGGGCCGCGAAGTTCGTACCGGACGTTCTGGAGTTTGCTGGAATGTTGCATGGGACGCATGCCCTATTTTTTCACAGAGTGCATCGGGCGTTCATGTGGGCTTCACCACTGCGCGGGTCTGGTGCCCAGAGCTGCATCGGCCTACCGTGGTTACGCTCCCATAGCGGCACCGGCACGCGGTGCCGGTGCCGTGCGCCCCGAACCGGAAAAACGGAGGAAAGCCAATGGCTCTCACGCACATCAATCCAGCGGGCATGTTCCGCAGTCCGGCCTTTTCCCAAGGCGTGCTCGTGGACGGCCCGGGCCGGCTGCTGATCGTCGGCGGCCAGAACGGGATCAACGCGGACGGCGAGATGGTCAGTGACGATCTTGCCGGCCAGACCAGGCAGGCGATGCGCAACGTGCTCGCGGTCCTCGAGGAGGCCGGCGCGACGCAGCAGGACGTGGCCAAGCTGAACATCTACCTCGCTGCCGGGCAGGACGCGAACGCGGGGTACGCCGCGGCCGCGGAGGTGTGGGGGCCGGTGCCGACGGCAATCACCGTCCTGCAGGTGGGGTCCGCGCGGCCCGGCGTGCTGGTGGAGATCGACGCGCTCGCCCAGGTCCCGCCGCGGCCCGAGTAGCCGCGGCCTGCGTAGCCGCTGACAGGGACCGCAGCCACCGCCGTCGTGCGCTGCCCTGCCGCCCTGGCACGGGGGCGGCCTGCCCGGCCCCGGTTGCCTACTGCGGGCGGACCGGGTGCTTGCTGACGATGGAGACCCGGTTGAAGGCGTTCATCGCGACGGTGATCCAGCTGACCGCGGAGAACTCGTCGTCGGTGAGTTCCTCGCGGGCGGCGGAGTAGGCGCGCTCCTGGCTGTGGTGGTCCGGCAGTTCGGTCAGCGCCTCGGCCAGGGCCAGCGCGGCCCGTTCCTTGTCCGTGAAAACCTCGGTGTCCCGCCAGGACGGAAGCACGGAAAGCCGCTGGGCCGTCTCGCCTTCGCCCAGGGCCAGCCGGGTGTGCATGTTCAGGCAGTACGCACAGCCGTTGATCTGCGAGATGCGCAGGTTCAGCAGTTCCACCAGCTTCCGGTCCAGGCCTGCCGCTTCGGCCGCTTCGCCGACCTTGAGCGCCAGTCCGTTGAGCGCGCGATAGGCTGCCGGCGTCTGCTTGTCGATGTAGAACTTGGCGGGACGATTGTCGGAACTCACTCATGCCTCCTGTGTTGCTGGTCGGCCTTCATTCTCTCAGCACTGCCGACGGGAGCCGCGGAGGAGTAGCGTGTGCCCCATGGAATTCGATGCACCCTTCACGGAACCCACTGCACGGCGGATCCGGGTGCGGCTGGGTGGAAGCCTGGTGGCCGACAGCACGCGGGCCAGGCTGATGGTCCAGTATGGCCGGGACGGTCTGCCGACCTACTATCTGCCGCGGGAGGACGTCGCGGCAGGGGTGCTGGCCAATGCGCGCCCCGGGCCGGCGGGCCAGCAGCTCTGGGATGTGGCCATCGGCAAGAAGCGCGCGGAGGCCGGGGCGTGGGAGCATCCGGAAGCGCACGGCTCGATGAGCGACCTGGCCGGCCACGTGACTTTCTCCTGGCGGCAGCTGGAGTGGTACGAGGAAGACGAGCGGGTGCTGGTCCATGCCCGTGATCCCTATAAGCGGGTAGATACCCTGCGCAGTTCCCGGCGGGTGCAGGTCTACCTCGCCGGCGAGAAAGTGGCGGACAGCATCCGGCCGCTGCTGCTGTTCGAAACCCACCTGCCCACCCGCTACTACTTGCCGGCCGAGGACGTGCGGACCGACCTGCTGGAGTCCAGCGGCACCGTCACGAGCTGCCCCTATAAGGGCGAGGCCCGTTACTGGTCGGTCCGGGTGGGCCAGAGCCTGGTCCCCGACGTTGTGTGGAGCTACCCGAACCCGATCCCGGAAAACCCCAAGATCCGCGATCTCTTCTGCTTCTACAACGAGAAGGTGGACCTCGTGGTCGACGGCAAACCGCAGGAGAAACCCGACACGCCCTGGGCGTGATTTCCGTCCCCGTTTCGCTCCGGTCCCGCGCTGCCATCGAGAGCGGCTGATACCCGACGCGGGCACGTCAGGGACGGACGTTCCCGCATGGCTCGGCCGCTCTGGATGATTTCGGCTGCTGCCGCTCTCCTCCGCCCCCGGTGGCCCGGGGCGCGGTCGGAGCGGCGGCTGCTTATACCTTCTTCTCCCGGGAGAAGAAAAGACTTTCGGGCATTTTTTCACCGTTCGCCTGTTGCATAATCAGCATGCTTATGGTCTCTTGGGGGAGAAGCGCTTCTGGTCCGCGCTTCCCGGATAGAGAGTGGGCCTCTGGTGCAATACAACGACAAGGATGACAAAGAGATACAGGTCTTGTTCCGCAGGGCGAGACGCGCTAAGGGGTCCCTGCGCGCCGCCTTGGAAGAGGAGTTGGTGCTGGGGCACCTGGGCATTGCCGAGGGGATCGCCCGCAACTATTCGGGCCCGGGCAGGGAGCTCGATGACCTGAACCAGGTTGCGCGGCTGGGGCTGCTCAAGGCGGTCCGCGGCTTCGACCCCGACCACGGCGCCGATTTCCGTGCCTACGCGGCTCCCACGGTCCACGGCGAACTGAAGCGCTATCTTCGGGACAGCTCGTGGATGATCCGCCCGCCGCGCCACCTTCAGGACCTGCGGACGGCGGCGATCAAAATGACCTCCGAACTCGCGCAGCGGCTGGGCCGCGAGCCCGGGCTGCAGGAGTTGGCCGACGCGCTCGCCGAAGACCCGGAAACGGTCGCCGAAGCCCTCAACTGCCACGGCAGCCTGCGGCCGGAATCACTGGAAGGGACCCCCGAGGGACAGGGCCTGGCGGAGACGCTGGCTGCCTCCGACGGCGGGACCGAACGGACCGAGGAACTGCTGATGCTTCGCGGCGCCATCCGCGAGCTGGAGCCGCAGGAACGGCAGTTGCTCTTCTACCGGTACTTCCAGGAAGAATCCCAGCGCCTCATCGGGGAGCGCATCGGCATGACCCAGATGCAGGTGTCCCGCGCGCTCGCCAGGATCCTGGTCAAGCTCCAGCACCGGGTGCTGGGGGAACGGCAGACCCCCGGGCGGCAGCGGATGCGGACGGCGTAGCGACCGGCAGTTGTGCGACGGCGGCCAGGACGTCGTCCGGGCCGACGGCCAGTAGGGCAGGGTCGGGGTCGGCGGAGAACGTGTCGCCCAGGCGCAGGCTCTCGTCGGTCAGGACCGTATGGGGTCCGGGTGGCGGACCCCATACGCTGACGGGTGCCGGGCCGAAAATGACCACCGACGGCCGGGCATAGGCCGACGCCAGATGGGCGGCACCGGTATCGGCGGAAATGACGAGCGCGGCCTCGGCGATCGCCGCGGCAAACTCCGCCAGTGGCAGCGTCCCCGCGACGACGGTGTCAGGACCCAGCCCGGCCAGTTCGGCCACGGCCTGTGCCCGAGGCCGTTCCGCCGCGCTGCCGGTGAACACGATGCGGTGTCCCTGGGCTGCCAGTTCCCGGGCGACCGCGGCGAACCGCTCGGCGGGCCACAGCCGGCTGCCGTAGGCGGCACCGACATGGAGTACCGTCGCTCCCGGGCAGGGGCTCTGGACGGCAGGTTTGTCCAGCCGGTAGTCGAGCGGATCCGCGTCGATTCCGTGCCACTGCAGCAGCCGGGTCCAGCGCTCGCGTTCGTGCGCACCTTCCGGCCATTCGGGGCCGTCCCACCCGGGGGCGCGGTGGCCAATGCGCCCGGCGGGCTGCAGGGCTTCCAGCCGGCCGCGGCTCTCCGGCCCGTTGCCGTGCAGGTTCACGGCGATGTCCACCCGGCCGGGCGCCAGCGCCAGCGGAACATCGAGGCCGTGGGTGGCCAGCAGGTCGTCTACCGAGCCCGTTAGTCCGAGGATGGGTCGCAGCCAGGCCTGGGCGGCGTAGACAATCCGGTGTTCCGGGTAGGCCGCGCGCAGTGCCCGCAACGCCGGAACCGCGACCAGCAGATCGCCCAGTTTGAGCGCCCGGAGCACCAGCAGTTCCGGGCGTCCGTCCCGTTCGAGTCCTTCAGCTTCTGCCACTGCAACCATCCTTCGTTCCGGCTGTGCCCATCCTTCCAGATGCCCGCAGCGTGCGCCTCCCGCGGCAGCGGTTGCCGTGGCGGGAAGTGGGCGACACAAAAGTAGTAGCAGGAGAAGTGTTTAGGTCGGAGCCGCGCTGGGAACAGTGCTGGTATGAGCACAACTGCTGCACACCCGCTGCGGGCCATCCTGTTCGACCGGGACGGCACGCTGGTCACGGACGTGCCCTACAACCCGGACCCCGCGAAGGTCCGGCCGGTAGCCGGCGCCCGGGCGGCCGTCGACGCGGTCCGGACCGCCGGGCTGCCCTGCGGGGTGCTCACCAATCAATCAGGCATCGGCCGGGGCCTGCTGAGCCGGGAACAGGTCGACGCCGTCAACCGGCGGGTGGAAGAGCTGCTGGGACCGTTTGACGTGTGGGAAATCTGCCCGCACAACCCGGACGACGGATGCCCCTGCCGGAAACCGCAGCCCGGCATGATCCTTGCGGCCTGCCGCCGGCTCGGGCTCGCTCCCGAGGAGGTGGCCTACGTTGGGGACATCGGGGCCGACGTCGAGGCCGCTGCCGCCGCCGGCGCCACCGGCGTCCTGGTACCGACCCCGGTGACCCGGCGCGAAGAGGTTGAGGCCGCCGCCATGGTCGCCGAAGACCTCACCGCCGCGGTGTCGCTGCTGCTGGAGGGCCGGCGATGAGCCGCGTACTGGTGGCGCGGCTGGACAGCGTCGGAGACGTACTGCTGGCGGGCCCGGCGGTGCGGGCAGTTGCGGCAGGCCACGACGGCAATCCGCGCGACGTCATGATGCTGTGCGGCCCGCAGGGCAAAGCCGCCGCGGAATTGCTGCCCGGCGTCGCAGGCGTGTTCAGCTGGGCCAGCCCGTGGATCGTCGACCCCGCCCCACCGGCGACCCGGGAGCACGTGGCCGCGCTGGCGGACTGGGTCCGGGCCTCAGAGATCTCCGAGGCCGTCATCCTCACGTCCTTCCACCAGTCGCCGTTGCCGCTGGCGCTGCTGCTGCGGCTGGCCGGCGTCGGGCGCATCACCGGCGCTTCCGTCGATTACGCCGGGTCGCTGCTGGATCAGCGGCTGCGCCCCGGCGAGGACTTCCCGGAGGACCAGCCGGAGGCCGAACGGGCGCTGCAGATCGCCGCTGCCGCCGGGTACCGGCTTCCGCCCGACGACGACGGCCGGCTGCAGGTGCAAGGCATCCCGGACACCACCGACCTGACCGGCGGCGAACCCTACATCGCCGTGCACCCCGGCGCCTCCGTCCCGGCGCGCGCGTGGCCGCCCCTGCACCACGCCGCCGCCGTCGAACTGCTGATCGGCGCCGGCTACCGGGTGGTGGTCACCGGGGGCCCGCAGGAGCAGGAACTGACGGCCACCGTCGCCGTCCCCGGCGCGCTGGACCTGGGCGGGCAGACCGACCTGCGGAGCCTGGCGGGGGTCCTGGCCGGCGCGTCCGCCGTCGTGACCGGAAATACCGGGCCGGCGCACCTGGCCGCGGCCGTGGGCACGCCGGTCGTGTCCCTGTTTGCGCCGGTGGTTCCGGCGGTCCGCTGGGCACCGTACAAGGTTCCGGTGGAGCTGCTCGGGGACCAGCAGGCGCCCTGCCGGCTCAGCCGGGCGCGCAACTGTCCGGTTCCCGGCCATCCCTGCCTGTCCCAGGTGGCCCCCGAAGAAGTGCTCGAGGCTGTACAGCGGCTGACCCGCGGCGTGACGTACTTGTCCGCCAGGAGAAAGACGAGGAACGCATGAAGATCCTGCTTTGGCATGTCCACGGCGGCTGGACCGACGCTTTTGTCCGCGGCCGCCACGAATACCTGTTGCCCGCGACGGCGGAGGGCGGGCCGTGGGGCCTGGGCCGCGCCGGCCGCGACTGGCCGTCGTCGGTCCGGGACGTGCACCCGGACCGCCTGCGGGACGAAGAACCCGACGTCGTGGTGCTGCAGCGGCCCGAGGAAATCGAGGAATGCGAGCGGTTGCTGGGTCGCCGGCCGGGACGGGACATCCCGGCGGTGTTTTTGGAGCACAACACCCCCAAGGGGGACGTGCCCAACTCGCTTCACCCGCTGGCCGACCAGCAGGACATGACCGTCGTGCATGTCACCCACTTCAACCGCCTCTTCTGGGACTGCGGAACAGCCCGGACCACCGTGATTGAGCACGGCATCGTGGATCCCGGTCCGCTCTACACCGGGGAACTGGAACGCCAGGGCGTGGTGGTCAACGAGCCGGTCCGCCGCTGGCGGGTGACCGGAACGGACCTGCTGCCGGCCTTCGCCGAGGCAGGACCGCTGGACGTGTTCGGCATGGGCACCGACCAGCTGGGCGCGGCCACCGGGCTGGGCCCGGACAAGCTGCGCGTGCGCGGCGACCTGCCCGGTCCGCTGCTGCACGCCGAACTGGCCCGCTGCCGCCTCTACCTGCACCCGCTGCGCTGGACCTCGCTGGGCCTGGCGCTGCTGGAAGCCATGCATCTGGGCATGCCGGTGGTGGTGCTGGCCAGCACAGAGGCCGCCCGGGCCGTGCCGCCGGAGGCCGGCGCCATCTCGTCCGATGTGCACCAGCTGCGCCGCGAAGCGGCCCGGCTGCTGAAGGACCCGGACGAGGCCGCTGCGCGCGGAGCAGTCGCGCGCGAGGCGGCGCTGCGGAACTACGGGCTGCAGGCATTCCTGGACAACTGGGACAGCCTGCTGGCAGAGACCACCACGGGCGCCGGACGGGTCATTGCCGCCAACGAGAGGAGAGAGCCGTGAGGATATCGATGGTTTCCGAACATGCCAGCCCGCTGGCGGCGCTGGGTGGTGTGGACGCCGGCGGCCAGAACGTGCATGTAGCGGCCCTCTCCGCCGCCCTCGCCCGGCGGGGGCACAGCGTGAGCGTCTACACCCGCCGCGACGATCCGATGCTTCCCGCCCGCGTCACGATGCGGCCGGGAGTGGAAGTGGTCCACGTCAACGCCGGACCGCCCGAACCGGTCGCCAAGGATGAGCTGCTGCCCTACATGGGCCCGCTGGCCGACGGGATCAGCGCCGACTGGGCGGACAGCCCGCCGGATCTCGTACACGCGCACTTCTGGATGTCGGGGGTGGCGGCCCTCGACGCCGCGCGCCGCCCGGGAAGCCCCCAGGTGCCGGTGCTGCAGACCTTCCACGCGCTCGGCACCGTGAAACGGCGGCACCAGGGCGCGCAGGACACCAGCCCGGCCGAACGGGCCTGGCTGGAACCGTCCGTCGGCCGCAGCGTGGACCGGATCATCGCGACGTGCTCGGACGAAGTGTTCGAACTGGCGGCCATGGACATCCCGCGCGGCAATATTTCCATTGCCCCCTGCGGCGTGGACCTGGGACTTTTCAAGGCCGACGGGGAGGTCGAACCGCGCGGCCGCACCCACCGCATCGTCACGCTGGGCCGCCTGGTTCCGCGCAAGGGCATCGACCTGGCCGTCCAGTCCCTGCGGTTGCTCAAGGACCGGGGACTGGACGACGTCGAACTGATCGTGGTCGGCGGCGCCTCCGGTGCCACCGGGCTGGCGGCCGACCCCGAGGCCCAGCGGCTGCGAGGCCTCGCCCGTGAGCTCGGCGTGGAAGACCAACTGGTGCTGCGCGGCCAGTTGCCCCGGGAAGAAATCCCTGCGGTGCTGCGCAGCGCCGACGTCGTCGTCTGCGCGCCGTGGTACGAACCGTTTGGGATTGTTCCGCTGGAAGCAATGGCGTGCGGCGTTCCGGTGGTCGCGGCCTCGGTCGGCGGGCTGATCGACACCGTGGTGGACCGCAAGACCGGCCTGCACGTGCCGCCGCGGGACCCGGAGGCGGTGGCCGAAGCCGTGGCCGAGCTGCTGGCGAATCCCCAGCTGCGCCGCGACCTCGGCCGCGCCGGCCAGCAGCGCGTGCGGAACCGCTACTCCTGGGACCGGGTGGCCGCCGACACCGAAAAGGCCTATCACCTGGCGGTCAGCAGGAGCGCGGGCGCCGTCGCCGCCGGCGTCCGGCAGTTGGAAGGGGAAGCACTGTGAAGCGCCCAGCCGCCATGGCCAAGACAGCAGCACGGACCACGGCACTCGCCACCGCCGCGGCCCCAGCCGACCCCGCCGGCCCGGCCGGCACGGAGGCTTACCTGCGGCCGCCCGCACCGGGGCCCGCCTTGGTCCCGGT
>NZ_JBNHGE010000018.1:0-58093 GCF_059090935.1 Arthrobacter sp. Y3223166
GCCTCGTGACGGCGCTGCTCGTCGGGCTGTTCGGCGCCGCCGGAGCCCTGCTGCGCTTCGCCGCCGACACCTGGCTCGCCCGCCGGCAGGCAGTCCGCCGGCGGCCGGAGCAGCACTGGCCCTGGGCCACCCTGCTGGTCAATGTCACCGGGTCGTTCATCCTCGGGCTCGTCGCCGGCGGCGTGGTGGGCCAGGAGCCGGGCCTGGCGGAAACGTGGCGCCTGGCCGAGCCCTGGCGACTGGCGCTGGCCAGCGGCCTGGCCGGCGGACTGACCACCTTCAGTTCCTTCACCGTCGCCACGGTTAAGCTGTGGGCAGAGCGACGGGCGGGCGCCGCCGCCGTCAATCTCGCGGCGAACCTGCTGCTGGGCACCGCCGCCGCGGCGCTCGGGCTCGCGGCAACTGGCCTGACCGTGCCACTGTCCTGAGCAATCCGTGCCCCTCGCCAGACGGCTGGCCGGCAGGGTTCGGGCGGTCCCGGCCGTGAGCATGACCGCCCGCAGATCGGTTAGGCTCGGCTTGTCTGAGCGTCGGCAGAAGAAAGGTGCCCCATGGCAACTCTGGGAATTGAGGAAGAATACCTGCTGCTGGATCCGGCCACCGGCTTACCCGCCCCGGTGGCGGACAGGGTCGCCGAAAACCTGGAAGGCTCGGTACAAGTAGCCAGGGATGAGATCCAGCGGGAGTTGCTCACTTGCCAGATTGAAACGGCCACCGCGGTCTGCTCCACGCTCACCGAGGCCGAGGAATCGCTGCTCAACTTCCGCCGCGAGCTCGATACCGCCGCCCGCAAGACCGGCGTGCGTGCGGCGGCCACGGGCACGGCCCCGCGGATCCAGGACGACTACCCCGAGGTCACGGACAAGGAGCGCTACCACCAGCTCAAGGCCAGCGCGAAGGGCATCGTGGCCGACCAGTTCGTCAACGGCCAGCACGTGCATGTGTCCGTCCCCGACAAGGAGGCCGGGGTGCAGGCCTTGAACCGGATCAGGCCGTGGCTGCCGGCGGTGGTGGCGCTGGGCGCCAACTCACCGTACTGGCTGGACCGGGACAGCGGGTTCGGCAGCTGGCGGATCGTCCACTACCGCCGCTGGCCCATCCAGGGCTGCGCGCCGGTTTTCCGCGACGCGGCGGACTACGAGCGCCGGATCCAGCGCCTGGTCGACTCCGGCGTGGTCATCGACCGGGGCGTTATTACGTGGCTGGCACGGCTGTCCGACCGCTACCCCACCCTTGAAGTCCGTGCCGCCGACGTGCAGCTCGAGGCCCAGGACTCCGTGCTGATCGCGGCGGTTGTCCGGGGACTGATCTCCACGGTGCTGACCGATGAGGCTTCCTCCCGGTCCTTCCTGCAACCCGAGCCGGAGCTTCTGGACGCCGCCGTCTGGCAGGCCGGACGGCAGGGCCTGTCCGACCGGCTGGTGGATCCTGAGTCCGGCGTGCTGCTGCCGGCACGGGATGTGGTGGGCATGCTGCTGCGCTACATCCGGCCCGCACTCGAGGCAGAGGGCGACTCGGCGTGGGTGGATGCCAGCATCGAGCGGCTCTTCGCCACGGGCACCGGCGCCGACCGGCAGCGCAGGGCCATGGAATCCGGCGGGCTGCCGGCGCTGATGGATCTGTACGCCTCGTCCCTGACCGCGGAGCCATAGCCCGCGGCGCACTGGTCCTTTTAGGCGGGCGGCCGGCTGCCCGGCCCCGATCTGCCGTCCGCCGCAGCCGGCGGCGCGAGCAGGGGTGCGATGAGGTTCATGATCTTGGCCGAAGGCTCCACCCCATAATCCTTCCGCAGCCGGGAACTGAAGGCCTCGAACGCCCGCAGCGCCTGCGCATAATTGCCCTCGGCGATCTGCGCCTGGAGCAACAGCCGCTGCGCGCTTTCGCGCAGCGGCTCAATGGCGACGGCGATTCCCGCTGCGTCCGTCGCCCGGTCGATCTCACCGCGCTCCAGATACTGGCCGGCGAGGCGTTCCAGGGCCTTCAGCCTCAGCTGCCTCCACCGCTCCTGCTCGGCCATGACCCAATCCTCATACCACCCGGGCAGCAGTTCGGCCGTGCGCAGCAGGTCGAGCAGGGCCGGCCGCTGGCCAACCCCGCGGTCCCCGTCGAGGGCGGCCAGCCGCCGGCGGACTTCGTGAACGTCCACCGTGACGTCCGGAGCGAGTGCCAGCGGATCCCTGCTCTCCTCCAGCAGTCCCGGCAACTGGTGGGAAATCATCCAGATCGCCTCCCGCAGGCTACCCGCCGCCTGCCTCTCCGAACTGTCCGGCCACAGCAGGCCGGCCAGGAACGCGCGTGGCTCGCTGCCGTGAAGGGCCAGGGCTGCAATCAGGCGCTGCTGCCGGATGGTGACCCTGACGGGAAGTGTTCCCTGGCGAATCTGCCATCCCCCCAGGAGTTGGACCTCCCACGGGCGTTCTGTTGCATTCATTTCCGTGCCCTCCCCCAAGGGCATCAAGTAGCCCCCAAGCAACTGCCCCGCTTCTCCCCGATTACAGCTTCCCACCGTGTGCAACGTTGTCAATGCGGCCCTCGTCGGCGGCAGTCGGCCCGGTAACGCCGCCGTAACACCGGACGTCGTCCAATGTCGTCTAGGGGCCCGTCGTCGCACATGGCTAGACCGTCGCACATGGCTCGACGCACTGCCCGGCACGTCGTCGACTCCCGAGGCTAGGAGGACTGCCATGGCGGCACATGCGCACTTCCCCACGCCCGCCCAAGAGACGCACGCCGCCTGCGGCTTCCTGGTACAGGCGGTCCGGCAACCGGGACAGCGGGGAGCGGCATGAGCGCTCCGGCAGGGCGCAGCGCCCGGCGCCGCCTGACCGAGACAAGCCACCGGCCGAAATCTTCCAGCCGTGCCGAGGCTGCCAGCACCATCCTCACCGGCGCCCCCGGCAACGGAAGGGTACGTTGGCACGATGGGGACAGGCTGGAACGGCTCTTCGAAGACCGCTGCGACGAACTGCGGCGCGACGGCGAGGGGGGACGGCTCGCCGTCGACGGCGTTGGGTCGTCGCTGACCTACGATCAGCTCGACGCCCGGGCGAACCAGCTTGCGCGGTACCTGATCTCGCGCGGCACGCGGGCGGGCGACCGGATCGCGCTGCTCTTTGACCAGCCCACCCGGTCCTACACGGCCATTCTGGCGGTCTTGAAGGCCGGTGCCGCATATGTCCCGCTGGACGCCGGATACCCCTCCGACCGTCTGGCCTACATTGTTCAGGATGCCGGCGTGAGGCTTGTCCTGTCGCTGTCCCACCTTCGTGACCGGATGCCCCAAACGGGTGCGACCATCCTCTGCCTCGACGAGGAGGACCCGCTGGTGGCCGCGCAGGATTCCTCGCGGCTGCCCCGGGGAGAACAGGCGGGGCCACCGGGCGACCTGGCCTACATCATCTACACCTCCGGCTCGACGGGCCGCCCCAAGGGTGTGGCCATCGACCATCCCAGCATCTGCAACTTCGTGCTCGTGGCAGCCGAAGTCTACGGTTACCAGCCGACGGACCGCGTCTACCAAGGGATGACGATCGCCTTCGACTTTTCGGTGGAGGAGATCTGGGTCCCGTGGATGGTCGGCGCAACCCTGGTGCCCAAGCCCGGCGGCGTCAGCCTGCTTGGCATGGAACTGGGCCAGTTCCTGCGGGACCAGCGGGTGAGCGCCATGTGCTGCGTTCCAACGCTGCTGGCCACCCTCGACGAGGACCTGCCCGACCTGCGGTTCCTACTGGTCTCCGGCGAGGCCTGCCCGCGTGACCTCATTACCCGATGGCACCGGCCGGGCCGCAGGTTCCTGAACGTCTACGGCCCAACGGAAGCAACCGTCACTGCGACCTGGGACGCGGTCCATCCGGACAAACCGGTGACCCTGGGCACTCCCCTGCCCACGTACTCGGTGGTGGTCCTCGATCCGGATGAACCGCGAGCGCTGCCACCGGGGGAACTGGGCGAAATCGGGATCGCCGGGATCGGGCTGGCCCGCGGATACATCAACCGTGACGATCTGACCGAGCGGGCCTTTATCCACGACTTCCTTGGCATCGATAACAATCCCTCAGGCCGGATCTACCGCTCGGGCGACCTGGGGCGGTTCACCGAGGGTGGAACCATCGAGTACCACGGCCGGATCGATACGCAGGTCAAAGTCCGTGGTTACCGCATCGAACTTACTGAAATCGAGTCCGTCCTGCTGCAGGTGCCCGGCATCGCCCAGGCGGTAGTGAGCACCTACGAGCCATCCCCCGGACTCGTGGAGCTGGTCGCCTACTACACACTGCGCCAGGACACCGCGGCGGTCGACGAGGCCGGCATCGCCGAAAAACTGAGCGAGACCCTGCCCGGCTACATGGTTCCGGCCTACCTCGAGCGCTGCACCGAAATCCCCGTCATGCCCAGCGGCAAGGCCGACCGGAAGAAGCTGCCGCAGCCCGGCAAACCCCGGCTCACCGGCGGCACTCACGAGTACAGCGCACCGGCAACGGAGGCGGAGGAGATACTGGCCGGTTGCCTCGCGGGGGTCCTGGGCGTGGAGAAAGTCTCCGCCACGGCACACTTTTTCAACGATCTCGGCGCCAATTCGCTGCTCATGGCCGGTTTTTCGGCCGCCGTCCGGCGCCGGGCTGCGCTGCCGCCGGTGGCCATGCAGGACATCTACCAGCATCCGACTGTCCGCCGGCTCGCCGTCGTCCTCTCGGCAGCCCAGGCCGCGGCCGAGCCGTCGGGAACCCCTGCGGGCGAGACGGAGCCGGCCCTGCGGCCTGCGCCCAGCGCGCTCCGGCATATCTTGTGCGGCGTCGCGCAGTTGATGTTCTTCCTGGGCTACACCACCTACGCTGCCTCTTTGCTCGTCATGTCGTTCGTTTGGGTTTCCGATGGAACCGGCTTGATCGACATGTGGCTGCGATCCGTCGGATTCGGCGCCGCGATGTTCCTGATACTGTCCGTCACCCCTATTGTCCTGAAATGGGTTCTGGTCGGCCGCTGGAAGCGTCAGGACATCCCCCTGTGGAGCTGGGCCTACATCCGGTTCTGGGTCGTCAAGACGCTCAATCGGAGCAATCCCCTCGTTCTGTTCGTCGGCTCGCCCCTTTTCGTTCTCTACCTCCGGGCGCTCGGGGCAAAAATCGGCAAGGGCGTTGCCATTTTCTCGCGCATGGTGCCGGTATGCACCGACCTGGTCAGCATCGGCGACGGCACGGTCATTCACAAAAATTCATTCTTCCTCGCCTACCGCGCCCGCAGCGGCGTCATCGAAACGGGCACGGTAACGCTTGGCCGCGATGTCCTGGTGTCGCAAAAGACGACGCTGGACATCGACACGGCCATGGGCGACGGCGCTCAGCTGGGCTATGCGTCCTCGCTGCAGACGGGCCAGGCGGTACCGGACGGTCAGCGCTGGCACGGCTCCCCCGCGGTCCCTACGGCAACGAACTACCTCAGGGTTCCGCCGGTACGCTGCAGCACCCGCCGCAGGGTCATTTTCACCCTGCTGCAGCTTTTCAACCGGCTGGTCCTGGTCGCGCCGGTCGGACTCATCGGCCTGTCAGCGCTGCTGCCGCCCTATCTCGACAGCGAACACCTGAAAATGGACAATCCGTTCTTCTACCTCGACACCCTGCTCATCACCCTGACCCTGTTCCTTGCCTCCTTCTTCGGCGGCCTCATCGCGGTCCTGACCATCCCCCGGCTCCTGAACCTCGCTCTCAAGCCGGACAAGGTCTACCCGCTGTACGGCGTGCATTTCACGCTCCAGCGGATGGTTGCCGGGCTGACGAACGTCAAGCTGTACAAGGATGTTTTCGGCGACAGCTCGTACATCGTGCATTACCTGAAGGCACTGGGCTACAACCTCGGCAAGAAGGTGGAGCAGACAGGGTCGAACTTCGGCCCCGAGGTGTCACACGATTCGCCCTACCTGAATACCATCGGATACGGGACCATGGTCTCCGACGGCCTGAACATGATGAACGCCGATTACTCGAGCACCTCGTTCCGGCTGTCCCGTGTCAGGATCGCGGGCCGCAACTTTCTGGGAAACGACCTCACCTTCCCGCTCGAGGCACGGGTTGGCGAGAACGTCTTGCTGGCAACCAAGGTCATGATCCCGGTCGACGGCCCGATCCGGGAAAATACCGGCTTGCTGGGATCCCCTCCGTTCGAGATTCCGCGCTCCGTTCAGCGGGACGGCCGGTTCGATGAGCTAAAGATCGAAGAGGCGAAGAACAGGCGGCTGCCGGCCAAAAACCGCCACAATATCGCGTCCATGGGAATCTTCCTCGGTGTGCGCTGGTTCCTGTTTTTCTCCGGGACGCTCATCGCCGCAGCCTCCGTAACAATCTACGATGAATTCGGCGCGTTGGCGGTTGCCGTAGGAACGTTGGGCTTCGTCATTTACCTGGTCCTGCTGTCCGTCCTCGTCGAGCGCCTGGTGATGGGCTTCCGCAGGTTGAAGCCGCAGTACTGCTCGATCTACGACCCGTACTTCTGGCACCATGAACGTCTGTGGAAGATGCTCGCCACTCCACCCTTCAACGGCACGCCCTTCAAATCACTCGTCTGGAGGATGCTCGGCGTCAGGGTGGGCAAGCGTCTCTACGACGCCGGCTGCAACATCCCCGAGAAAACACTTGTCTCAATCGGCGACGACTGCGCCCTGAACGAAGGCACGGCCCTTCAAGGCCACTCAATGGAAGACGGTACATTCAAGTCGGACTACATCGCGGTGGGAAACCGGTGTTCCTTTGGCGTCGAGTCCTTCGTCAATTACGGCGCCGTGGTGGGCGACGGCGTCTCACTCGAGGCCGACTCGTTGCTCATGAAGGGAGAAGACGTGCCGGAGAACGCCATCTATGCCGGCAACCCGGCCCGCGACACGACGGACACCGCCAGACCCAGGCGGTTGACCGGCGCGGCGCAAGGTTGATGAAGTAAACGGGCGCGGAGCAGTGCGCCCGGCGCAGGCGCACTGCACGAAGTTGCTGCAACTGGACTCCCGGTCCATGGTGGTAGGTGATGATTACCAGACGCGAAGCAGCCCAGTTCCTCGATATCCCACCGGAGATGGCGAAACGCCACGGGATCCCCTCCCGCATCTCCGAGGAGGAACTCGCCTCGATGGACGCGGACCCACCGGCCTGGCTGGCCCAGTCGCGTGCCAATCGCACGGGCAAGAGGCCTGTCTGGACACCGCTGCGGTGCTTCATGTGCGGCTTTACCGAGTCTGCCCGGCCCAAGAAATGGTGGCCCGAATTCACCTATGTTTACTGTCGGCACCATGATCCCGCGGAGCTGCCCGAGCTGCCCGCGGGATGGGTCCGCAGCGAGTATGACGGCATCGGCACCAGGTTCACCGGAATCGTCGACGTGGCGCTTCCCGGAGACTGACCCCTGGCGGCGGGCGCTGCTGGGCGAGAGGTTTAGAAGAAAGCCGAATCGCCGCCGGTCCCTGCGCCGGACTCGGCCGGCTCCACGCAGAGGGGCGGCCTCCCCGCAGGGAGGCCGCCCCCGATGGCGGAGCCGGCTGGATTACTCGACCTCGCCGACGCCCTCCTCGGCGGCCTTGGCCGTCTTCCACACGGCCTTTCCTTCGGCCTTGGCTGTCTTCCAGTCGGCCTTTCCTTCAGCCTTGACGGCCTTCCAGTCTGCGCTTCCCTCCGCCTTCGCGGATTTCCACGCGGCATCAGCCTCGGCCTTCGCCGATTTCCACGCGGCGTCCGTTTCGGCCTTCACGGCCTGCCAGGCGTGGGTCGGCTCCTCAACCGGAGCCGGGGCCGGCTCTTCCACGACCGGCTCCTCAATGGGGGCCGGTGCAGGCTCTTCCTCCACCGGAGCCGGTTCCTCGACCGGAACCTCCTCTACCGGCTCTTCCCCGGGGACGGGCTCAACGGGCTCTTCACCCTCGTCCGGGGTTGGGGCTTCGTCCTCGACCGGTGCCGGGGCAGCCGGCTCCTCAGCGGGGGTTTCCTCCGCGGGACCGTCCTCGACGACCGGTTCAGCTTCCTCGACCGGGGCCGGCACGATGGTTACGTCCTCGGCCGTGATGGCCACGAACGAATCCTGCGTTTCGTGAGCAGAAGCGGCTCCTGCGCCTCCGGCAGTCACCACGCCTGCGACGAAGACTCCAGCGGCCAGCTGCCGTGCCTTGGTTTTAGCAAACGATGACATGTGTTGCTCCAATCGTTGGGGATGTTGCAACTTAACCGTTACATCCGGCGGCGAGGGGCTTGCAAGCGGAAGCGGTGAATAGCCGCCGATTGGCCTTAAGACCAGCGTGAGGTCTTTACAGGCCGGCGGGAGTCCGTCACACTCCGCCACGGCCGGGTGGTGACCGGTTCGAGCTTTGTCAGGGGCTGTACCGTACCACGGGGGATAATCGTTACACTGAACCGCGTGGGCGCAACGTCGCATCCCGTCCGTCCTGCACCAACTTCCCGGGACCCCGCCCGCAAGGATGACACCCATGCCTTCGCCCCTGCCCCGCCGCTTCCTCGCCGGACTGGCCTCGTTCACCGCCGCCGCTGTCCTCGGCGGAACGCTCGCCGTCGTTCCGGCTTCGGCCACCGCTGAGTCTGACCCGCCCCTCGCGCCGAGCAAATACCTCAGCGCCCGGGACGTGCCGACCGACCGGTTCATCGTGAAGTTCACGGACAAGGCCGGAGGCAGCTCCGCAGGTAGGGGGAAAGCCTACGGGCGTACCGCCAAGAAGCTGGGCGTCAGCGTGAAGGAACTGCGCGGCACCGCCACCGGGGCCCGGGTAATCACCACTGGCAAGCCCCTCGCCGACTCCGAGGCCAGGGAACTGATCGCCGGACTCGAGGCTGACCCGGGCGTTGAATTCGCCGAACCCGATCAGCGCATGCAGCCAGCGGCGGCCCCGAACGACGAGCACTACGGCCTGCAGTGGGACCTTTTCGAGGACAAGGCCGGGATGCGCGTGCCGGGAGCCTGGGACGTCAGCCGCGGCGACGGCGTCACGGTCGCCGTCGTCGACACGGGCATTACCGATCACAGCGACCTTAACGCGAACGAGCTGCCCGGCTACGACATGATCTCTCACCCGGCCATTGCCCGGGACGGCGACGGCCGGGACGCCGACCCCCGGGATGAAGGCGACTGGTACGACGTCGGTGATTGCGGGTACGACGACTCCTCCTATTCCTCCTGGCACGGCACGCACGTTGCCGGCACCATTGCCGCCGTCTCGGGCAACGGGCAAGGAGTCGCAGGCGTCGCCCCCGGCGCGAAGATCCTTCCCGTCCGCGCACTCGGAGCGTGCGGCGGTTACATGTCCGACATCGCCGACGCCGTGATCTGGTCGGCAGGAGGCGAAGTCCCAAACGTCCCGCTCAATTCAAACCGGGCCCGTGTCATCAACCTGTCGCTCGGCGGCTCCGGGGTGTGTTCCGCCACCTTCCAGTCAGCGGTGAACATCGCCGTGAACGCCGGCTCCGCCGTCGTGGTGGCGGCCGGCAATGAGAACCAGGATGCCTCCCTGTCCACCCCGGCGAACTGCAAGAACGTCATCACGGTGGCGGCCAGCGGACGCGAAGGCAACCGCGCCCCGTATTCGAACTTCGGAGCCATGGTCGACGTAACCGCCCCCGGCGGCGACGGGAGCACCGGCGCGGGCAACGGCATCGTCTCCACATACAACCAGGGCACGACCACCCCGGGCGCCGAGGGCTACTCCTACCTCCAGGGCACGTCGATGGCCGCACCGCACGTCGCCGGCCTGGCCGCCTTGATCCTTGCTGCACGTCCGAATTGGACGCCGGCCCGGCTGGAAAACCACCTCAAACTCAAGTCCCGTCCCCTTCCGGACACCTGCCCCGAAGGCTGCGGAACCGGGTTGGCCGACGCCACCTCGTCCCTGGACTTCAGCCTCGTCCCGGTTATCACTGGGGAACCCCTGGTCGGTCGCCGGCTGGGCGCGGACACCCGCGGCTGGCCCGAGGGAACGGTGGAGAGCTACCAGTGGAACCGCAACGACCAGCCCATCAGCGGCGCCACCTTCGATACGTACACCCCCGTACCGGCCGATTTGGGGTCCGCGCTGAGTGTGACCGTGACGGGCAGCAGGTCACAGGAGGGCTATGCCGTCCGCAGCAACACCTCCGAGCCGACGCCCAAGATCGCTCCGGGCTTGCTGGCCAGTTCCACGCCGACGATCAGCGGAACCCACAAGGTCGGCTACACGTTGACCGCCGGCGCCGGGGCCTGGACCTCGGGCACCACGCTGAAGTATCGGTGGTACCGCGGAACCACGGCGATCTCTGGGGCGACGGGCCGCACCTATGTGCTCACCGGCTCCGACGCCGGCAAGCAGATCTCCGTCCGGGTGACCGGATCCAAGAGCGGCTACACCAGCCTGACCCGTCACTCGGCCAAGACGTCCGTGATTGCCAAGGGCACCCTGCGCACCTCCGCACCGGTCATCAAGGGCACGCTGCGGCCCGGCTACACGCTGACCGCGTACCCAGGTACCTGGACCTCGGGCACCACGCTGAAGTACCAGTGGTACCGCGGCACCACGGCGATCTCACGGGCGACGGGCCGCACCTACGTGCTCACCGGCTCCGACGCCGGCAAGCAGATCTCCGTCCGGGTGACCGGATCCAAGAGCGGCTACACCGGCCTGAACCGGTACTCGGCCAAGACGTCTGCGATTGCCAAGGGCACCCTGCGCACGTCCGCACCGGTCATCAAGGGCACGCTGCGGACGGGCTACACGCTGACCGCGTATCCGGGCACCTGGACGGCGGGCACCACCCTGAAGTACCAGTGGTACCGCTCCGGCACGGCCATCCGCGGCGCCACCGGCAAGACCTACCGGTTGACCGCCACGGACCGCTTCGACACGATCAGGGTGCGGGTCACCGGGTCCAAGACCGGGTATGATACGGCGAACAGATACTCGCTCTCCACCGCGCGCCTTCGATAGCGCCGGCCGGCCCAGACCAGGAAGCATGTCCGGCCACCTGGGTGCGGCGGGCGGGGCGGAAGATCCCCCGCCGGACCGGCTCATACCATGTTGAGCTCACGTAGGCTGCACTCAGGCTGGCTTCGCCTCAGCTTGCTTTTGGCGGGGCCTGAGCGGCGACGATCTCGGCGATCGCGTACTCGCAAACACCCGCCGCTTCCCCCACCTCCTCTTCGGACAAGCCTGAGGAGAGGGCAGCGATGATCTGCTCGTCGCTGGCCGCCTTTGCCTGGTCCAAAGCCCATTCGGCTGCTTCCACTTCGCCGGATCTGCACAGGACGGCGGCCAGCATGCTCCTCTGCGCGGGCGACTTGCCGGTGGGCAGGCCGGGTACCTCAAGGCCTTCAAGATGCGGGTTCGTGCCTTGCCCCAAGTACACGGCCGAATCGAGGCTCGCGATGGAAAGGGCATGGGGGTGGGTTTTGATGTGCGACTCCATGAGAGCCACCTTTCAGAGAATGAAACCAGGCTCCCGGTGGCTCGAAAGAGGGCTTCACAGCAGGCAAAACCAGTTGGCCGCCTGTTTCGACCGTACGCGTGGCTGCCCTCGATGACAACAGGCGGGCTGTCGGCGAACCCCTCGCAAGCAAGGCCTCTTGAACATCATCTTGTCAGTTCGGTGTCTTCCTCGG
Source organism: Arthrobacter sp. Y3223166 (assembly GCF_059090935.1). NCBI lineage: Bacteria > Bacillati > Actinomycetota > Actinomycetes > Micrococcales > Micrococcaceae > Arthrobacter > Arthrobacter sp. Y3223166. The sequence continues at coordinate 11,611 of NZ_JBNHGE010000018.1, forward strand.
AGGTTGCGCCCCTTATCTCCTCCGCGCGGCTCTTTTCGGCCTGACTTGGCGGTGGGCTCGGCGAATGTCGCGTAGGGTTTGGGCTGATAGTTGGTCGCCTTGGCCCGCGGCCTGCTTGAGAAGCGCTCTACCCTCCTTAGCTTGCCCCGATTCCCAGAGCGCCAAGCCCAGGTTATGCAGTGCGTTCGGTTCGCCTTCAGAGAGGCTGCGCCGCAGAAGTTCGATTTCTTTGTCGCTTCTGCCTGCCTTGGAATAGAGATCCGCTAGAGGGATCAGGACATCAGCCACACCGGTGTCGAGGTGTCTTTCGAGGAGCTGAATCGATGTGTCGAGGTCCAACTGATCCGTTGTGGTGACCAGTTCTACGGCCGCCTCTGCGCTGAGTTCGCTGCCTTTTCGCAGGATTTCAACCGCGGAGCCCTCATCCCCAACGGCTCGGTATGCTCTGGCCAGCCGGAGTGGGACTAAAGGGTTCTCACCGGCGTCGCTAAGCCATCTGATCGCCTCGGCCGGTTTTCCAAGGTTCAGGTAGGCCTGCCCCAGGGCTAACGCCGCCTGTGGGTCTCCTGCCCTATGTGCCGTCTCGTATTGCTCCAAGGCTTGCATGGTCCGATGCTGCCCTTCGAGGAAGGTCCCGTAGTTGAGATGTGCTTCCGTAACGCCGTGCTCAATCGCTAGTCGATACAGGGCTTCGACCGCTTCAGACGCGGGTATCTGCTGCAGGTCATTCGCGGCGTTGAAGAGACCGTCGGCGTCGCCTGAAAGGATTAGTTCGGCCGATGCGCGAAAGTCGACCGGCTCGCTCTGCTCATTCATGATCACTCGTCTTGTTCCTGCCGCTCGAAGGCCTCGAATTCATCACGATCCTAAAGCCGTCCGGGCGACCAGGGGTGACCAAAGCTGCGTGGCTCGCCGTCATACTTTCCAGTGATGGTTTCCCAATGAGTCGGGACACCGTTTACCTGCTCCGGGTGCCAGCATGAGCCATGTCGAAGATCCGGACCGGAACCACCAACCCAGACAAAAGAAAACACCCCGGTCCGAAGACCGGGGTGTAAGCGATGACCCGACTCATCCGTAAAGGATGTCCCGACTCATCACATAGTGGAGATGGGGGGAATTGAACCCCCGTCCGATGTTGTGTTGCCAGGACTTCTCCGGGCGCAGTTTGCTTCGGGTTTTCTTGGCCCCAACCATCCCGCAAACAGGTGGTTGACCCGGGCCCAGCCGTCTAAATGTCCCGAATACCCCAACGGCGAAGGTATTCAGCAGTGGCCCTCTTAATGACGCCAGCATCCGGGGCGAGAGCGACCCCGGGCTGACGGACTTGCAATGCTACTTAGGCAGCGAGAGCGAAGTCAGTGCGCTTAGATTCGGCACTTATTGGTTTGCAGAGAGCGTTTCCGAGATAACTCTGCATCCTCGGCCCGCTTCCCCTGGCGCGACTAACATCGTCGAAACCTGTCATCCCCGTATGTAGTTATCAAAATAACCATTGCTGCCGGGCAGTTACCTGTCCCGGACCATCCAGTGTAACCCATGTTTGCGCCCGTCTATTCCCGCCGACCCGGCATAGCCAGCGTGCGGTCGCGGGACTTACGCTCGAACCATGGTTGTGGGCCGGCCCCCAGGCACGCCGCCGCCGGCGTCCACCCCGGCAACGTTCGGCATCGAAGAAGAATTCCTGTTGATGGACCCGCGCACCGGCTTGCCGGTGATGACCGGCCCGGCGGTGCGGGCCGCCCTGCGCCTGGGAACCACCCCGGAATGGGTCAGCTACGAGTTGCTCGACTGCCAGGTTGAAACCTCAACCCCGGTTTGCCGCCAGCTGTCCGAAGCTGCGGACGCCCTGCTGGACTTCCGTCACGAGCTGGCCCTCAGCGCCGCCGCAACGGGCGCGGCCGCGGCCGGCATCGGCGTGATTTTCGACGCCGACCTGCGCCCGGCATCCGTGACCGACAACCCCAGGTACCGCAGCATCGCCGAGCGTGCGCCGGCCCTGATCGCCGACCAGTACGTGACGGGCATGCACATCCACATTGAAGTGGCAGATCCGGAGGTGCGGCTGCAGGTCCTTAACCGGCTGCGCCCCTGGCTCCCGCTGCTCACGGCGGTAGCAGCCAACTCACCGTACTGGCGGCACGCGGACAGCGGCTTCGCCAGCTGGCGCACCATCATGTATCGCCGCTGGCAGGTCCAGGGCTGTCCGCCGTTCTTCGCGGACCTGCACGACTACGGCGTCCGCGTGCGACAGTTGTACGCCTCCGGGGTGGTCCCGGATCCCGGGCACCTCTCCTGGCTGGCCAGGCTGGCCGACCACTACCCCACTATCGAGGTCCGGGCCGCCGACAGCCAGCTCACCGCGGCCGACAGCGTGCTGCTGGCCGGGCTGGTCCGCGCGTTGGTCGCCACCGAGCAGGCCGCCGTCCTCGCGGAGCGCCCGGTCACCAACTTCCATCCGGAACACCTGGACGTGGCGCTCTGGCAGGCGGCCCGGTTCGGGTTGTCGGAGAAACTGGTGCATCTGGACTCGGCCACCCTCTGGCCCGCGCACGATGTCCTCGAACTCTTGCTGCGACATATCGATGAGGCGTTGGAGCAGCACGGGGACGGCGGCTGGGTCCGCGAGCAGGCCGCACGGCTGCGGCTGGAGGGCAACGGTGCGCAGCGCCAGCGGAAGGCGCTGGCCCGCGGCGGCCTACCCGGGTGGCTGGACTTGGTGCGTCGGTCCCTGACGGCGGGCTGATGCCACATAGGGCTCTCCGGCCAGCGGCATGGCGGGGCGGCAGCGGAAGGAACAGGGGCGGCTCCCGCCCGCGGCATGGCGGGCGGCAGCGGTGAAGCAGCTGCTCAGGCCCCGCGGTTCTTTTCCCGCATGGCGCGCAGGGCCTCGCGGTTGTCCTGCTTCTCGCGCAGCGTCTGGCGCTTGTCGTAGTCCTTTTTGCCGCGGCCCACGCCGATCTCCACCTTGGCCAGGCCGTCGTTGAAGTACAGCTGCAGCGGAACAATCGTGTAGCCCGACTCCCTGGTCTGGCGGGAAATCTTTTCCAGCTCGGCCCGGTGCAGCAAGAGCTTCCGCCGGCGCCGGGCGGCATGGTTGGTCCAGCTGCCGTTGAGGTATTCCGGGATGTAGACGGATTCCAGGTACAGCTCATCGTTGTAGAAGATGGCGAAGCCGTCCACCAGCGAAGCGCGGCCCTCGCGCAGAGACTTCACCTCGGTCCCCATCAAGACCATGCCGGCCTCGTAGGTGTCCATGATGTGGTAGTCGTGCCGGGCCTTTCGATTGGTGGCCACTACCTTTCGGCCACTTTCTCTGGGCACGGGATACTCCTTCGTCGTCGGAACGTTCCATTATAGCGGCGCCACGGCAGGAGCGCCGCCGCGGTGTTACCGCCGGATTAGCCGCAGCGGCGTCACGGCCGGATAAGCCGCAGCGCGCCGGGTGCCGCCGGCGAAACCTAGAGCAGGTTCATCGGATTGACGAAGCTGCCGTTGACGATGGTTTCGAAGTGCAGGTGGCAGCCGGTGGAGTTGCCGGTGCTGCCCACATAGCCGATCAGCTGGCCGCGGCCGACGCTCTGGCCGGCGTACACCACGTAGCGGGTCATGTGGTAGAAGTTGGTGTCCAGCGCGTTGCCGCCGACCACGCCGTGGCTCATCGTCACGCTGTTGCCGCCGCCCCAGACCGTGCTGTCCGCGCGCGCCACGGTGCCCGCCGCCGGCGCGTAGATCGGCGTGCCGCAGGCGGAACCGTAGTCGATCCCGCTGTGCATGTAGCCGCCGGTGCCGTAGAAGTCCATGGTGCCCGCCGGAGTGGGCCGCCAGCCGTAGCCGGACGTGATGGGCCCGTTCACCGGGTTGATCAAGCCAAAGGACGACGGCGCCTGGCTGGCCGGCGGGGGCGGCGGCACCCTCGGGACCAGCTGCGGCACCGGCTGGCCGCTGTTGCGCGCCGCCTGCTGTGCCGCCTTGATCCGGGCCTGTTCCCGCTCCCAGGCTTCCTGGGCCTTGCGCCGCTCCTCGGCCTCGCGCCGGGCCTTCTCCGCCGCCTCGCGGCGGAGCCGTTCCTGCCGTTCCTTGATCTGCGAGAGCACCTGGTTCTGGGCCTGCTCGGTCTTGGCCAGCTCCTGCTCGATCTGCGGCTTCTTGGCCTGCAGGCTGTCCGACAGCGCCGAGGTCTCGGCGATCAGCTGGTCGACCTTCTGCTTTTCGGCGGCCGCCTCGTCGCGGGCGACCTGTTCGGCCGCCAGTGCCTCCTCGGCCTGCGCCTTCAGGTCCCGGATTTCCTCCTCCACGGCCTCCAGCCGCGCCCGGGAGTTCACATTCGTGGCGTTCTGCTGGGCCAGCTTGTCCAGTGCCGCGTTTTGGCTGCGCAGCGCCTGGTCGGCCAGGTCGATGGTGCTGGCTAGGTTGGCGTCGCCGTCGGAACCGAAGAACAGCGACAGGTTGGACGGCACCCCGCCCTGCTTGTAGGCCTGGGTGGCAATCTGGCCGATGACCTTCTTGGTTTCCTCCAGCTCCTCGGCATCGCTGGCCAGTTGCTGGTTGATCTTGTCCTTGGTCTGCAGCGCCAGGTCCACGCGCTGCGCCAGTGCGGCCACCTTGTTGGCGGCGGCGTCCACCCGGCCCTCGGCCTCGGAGAGCTTTTGCTGCGCCGCCGGCAGCCGGCTCTGGTGCTGCTTCAGCTCCTTGACCGCCTCGACGATGTCGGCGTTGAGGAACTCCAGCGACGATTCGATCTGCTGGATTTCCTGGTCGAGGGCGGCCTTGCGGTCGTCGAGGTCGTCTGCCTGGGCGGGGCCGGCGGAGCCCAGCGAGAACGCGAGCAGGGCGGCCATGGCGGCACTCAAAATCCCTTGCGGAAGGCATTTCTTCCGCGGTTTAGTACGGCTCACAGCCTGGCTCCCCAATGTCAAGTTCTGTGCACGTTTCATGAGTCTAGACCTTAAGGTAGCGGCGCAGGGTCAAAAGGGACGATATTCCGGCCAGGACGGCGCCCAGCAGCACCAGCGCGGGACCTATCACCAGCATGGTGCTGGAGGAAATGAAGGCCGTGTCGGGGTATTGGCTGGCCAGCCAGCCGCCGATGAAGAAGTGCGCCACGGCCCACAGCGTGACCGAGGCCAGCAGCGCCCCGAGCACGGCGGCGATCACCCCTTCCAGCACGAACGGCAGCTGGATCACGGCCTTGGAGGCACCGACCAGGCGCATGATGCCGGTTTCCCGGCGCCGGCTGAAGGCGGAAAGCCTGATGGTGGTGGCGATCAGCAGGATGGCGCAGACAATCATGACGACGGCGATGCCCACCGCCACGAGCGAGGCGATGTTCATGACGCTGAAGACCTTTTCCAGGATCTCGCGCTGGTCCACGACTACTTCGACGCCGGGCAGCGAGGAGAAGATCTCGTTGATGACCTCGTACTTCTGCGGATCGACCAGCGAGACGCGGAAGGACTCCGGCAGCTGGTCGGCCGTCACCGAGTCCACGATCGGCGAGTTCGCGAACTGGTCGCGGAAGTGGCCCAGGGCATCGTCCTGCGACTCGTACAGGTAGGTGTCCACGTACTGTTCCACGGCCGGACTGGTCAGCGTGGCCTCGATTTCCGCACGCTGCTCGTCGGTCACGGGGCCGGCCGCGCAGCTGGCCGTCGTCGAAGTGTCGACGCACAGGAAGATGGCCACCTGGACCTTGTCGTACCAGTAGCCCTTCATCTGGTTGATCTGCATCTGCAGCATGCCGGCCGCGCCCACGAAGCTGAGCGAAATGAAAGTCACCAGCACCACGGAGACCACCATGGACAGGTTGCGGCGCAGGCCGGAACCGATTTCGCCGAGGATAAAAGCCAGCCTCATTTGGCCTCCTCCGGTTCGCCCAGGTAGATGCCTTCGGACTGGTCGCGCACCAGCACGCCGTCGCGCAGCTCGATTACGCGCTTGCGCATTTCGTTCACGATCACGTTGTCGTGCGTGGCCATCACCACGGTGGTGCCGTTCTGGTTGATCCGGTCCAGCACCTTCATGATCCCCAGCGAGGTGGTCGGATCCAGGTTGCCGGTGGGTTCGTCGGCCAGCAGGATCCCGGGCTTGTTCACGACGGCGCGGGCGATGGCGACGCGCTGCTGCTCGCCACCGGAGAGCTCGTGCGGCATGCGGTGGTCTTTGCCCTCCAGGCCCACGGTCTTGAGCACTTCGGGCACCGTCTCGCGGATCACCGCCCGGCTGCGCCCGATCACCTGCATGGCGAACGCCACGTTGGCGAAGACTGTCTTGTTGGGCAGCAGCCGGAAATCCTGGAACACCACGCCGATGCCGCGGCGCAGTTTGGGCACGCGCCAGCTGGGAATGTTGGCCACGTTCTGGCCGGCGACGTAGACCGAGCCGCGGGTGGCGCGGTCTTCTTTCAATACCAGGCGGATGAACGTGGATTTCCCGGACCCGGACGAGCCGACCAGGAACGCGAAGTCGCCGCGGTCGATCTCCAGACTGATCTTGTCCAAGGCCGGACGAGAGTTCTGGTCGTAGATCTTCGTGACGTTATCGAATCGAATCATGACTACTTTGTGCCTCAGGCCGAGGACGAGGGCTTGTGCTTGGGGGAAGAAACCTCAGCCTCTCGACTATAGGCACGCAGTCTTGAGTTTATCCTGCAGCTTGTTCGGTGTGTCGTTTCACCCGACCGGCCCCTGGCCCGCGGCCCATCCCGCCGCCCGGCCGGCCATGGCGTCGCGCACCGCATTGGCCACCGCCGCCGCGCCCGGGCGGTCCATGACGATGGTGTAGTGGTTGGTTCCGGCGACCTCGCGCACCCGCAGCGCCGGCAGCCGGCGCGCCCAGCCGTCCACGTATCCGGGCGTGTACAGGCCCGCGTCTTCGTTCAGCAGGCCGCGCGGGGCCCGCAGCAGCACCGCCGGGACAGCGAGTGATTCCAGCGCGTCCATCAGGACGGCGCCGCTGTTCAGGTCGGCGGTGTCGCGGGCCATCGCCTCGTAATTCGTCGCCGGCCGCAACAGCGGCGGCTCACCGGCGAGGTCGTAGTCCACGTAGTCCTCCACCAGCGCGTTCCAATGCTCGGCGAACGCCGGGTGCACCCGCCAGAAGTCCCGGTACGCCTCCCGGGTGGGGAACGTCGCGGCCAGCCGTTCGGCGGCCGGGCCGAGCACCGACTGGATGACCTCCTCGTCGCTGAGCCCCGCCGGCACCTGCAGCGGCAGGCCGCCGTCGACGAGCACCAGGGACTCCACCAGCCGCGGGTGGCGCCGGGCCAGCACCACGGAGGCGAACGCCCCCATGGAATGGCCGACGACGACGGCCCGGCCCACGCCGTGCGCCGCGAGCACCTCCGCTAGGTCGTCGGCGTGCGCGGCCATGCCGAACGGGCCGGGCAGCCCGTTGCTGCGCCCGCGCCCGCGCAGATCCGGGGCGATCACCCGCACGCCGTCGAGCTCCTGCGCCAGCAGGCCCCAGGTGCGGTGGGAGGCGGTCACGCCGTGCACGGCCAGGATGGCCGGCGCCTCGGCGTCCCGGGGTCCCCACACGCCGGTGCGCAGGGTACCGCCGCGGACCGGCACGTCCAGGGCGGCATAGGGCAGGGCTGCGGGTTCGGCGCTCATCGGCTGGACCATCCGCCGTCCATCGTGTAGGACGCGCCGGTGACCATGCCGGCGTCGGGCCCCGCGAGCCAGCACACCAGCGAGGCCACTTCGTGCGGCTCGACCAGGCGCTTGACGGCGCTTTCGGTGAGCATCACCTTCGCCACCACTTCTTCCGGCGGCAGCTGGTGCATCCGGGCCTGGTCGGCAATCTGCTTCTCGACCAGCGGCGTCTTCACGTACCCGGGATTGATGCAGTTGCTGGTCACCCCGTGCGCGCCGCCCTCCAGCGCGGTGACCTTCGAGAGGCCCTCCAGCCCGTGCTTGGCGGAGACGTACGCGGATTTGTAGGCCGACGCCCGCAGCCCGTGCACGGAGGAGACGTTGATGATCCGGCCGAAACCGCGCTGGTACATGCCCGGCAGCGCCGCGCGGATCAGCAGGAACGGGGATTCGAGCATCAGGCGAAGCATCAGCCTGAAGGCCTCCGGGTCGAACTCCTCGATGGGGTTGATCCGCTGTATCCCGGCATTGTTGACCAGGATGTCGGTGTCCACCGCCGCCGTTTCCAGCGCCCGGGTGTCGCTGAGGTCCACCTGCCACGGGACCCCGCCGATCTCCTGCGCCACCCGTTCGGCGGCCGCGCCGTCCAGGTCGGCCACGGTGACCTTCGCGCCGCGGTCGGCCAGGGCCCGCGCGCAGGCCTCGCCGATGCCGCTGGCCCCGCCGGTCACCATGGCGCTGCGGCCCGTCAGAGTCTTCTCAGCCATGGGTGGGTCCTTCCGTCGTCTGCTGTCCGGGCGCCAGCGCCCGCTCAATGAACTGCATCATCTCTTCGAATACGTGGTCGGGCACTTCCCGCGGGACGGGCTGCGCACCGTCGTCGTCCTCCCAAAGCACCCACCGCATGCCGATCAGTTCGCCGATGCCCATCAGCGCCCACGCCGCGACGTTCGGGTCCATCGGACGGACCTCGCCCGTGGCCTGCGCCGCCTTCAGTCCCTCAATGTAGCCGTTGACAATGCGCGTGTAGTGCATCCGCAGGGCGCCGGGCGACACGAACTCCGCCTGCCGGATGATCCGGTAGAGCGCGGGGTGTTCGGCGGTGAAGCGGAAGAACGCCTTGAACCCGGCCCGCTCGGCCTCCAGCCGGTTCTCCGCCGACTTCGCCGCCTCGGCCATCGCGTGGCGCACCCGCCGGTTAAGGTCCTCGACGACCTCGTCGAAGACGGCCTGCTTGCCCTCGAAGTAGAGGTAGAAGGTGCCCAGCCCGACGTCGGCCTGCTCGGTGATCTTGACGATCGAGGCCTCGTGGTAGCCCACCGACGCAAACACCGCTTCGGCCGCCTCCAACAGCTTGGCCCGCGTTCGGGTGCCCCGGGCGGTGCGTGGTGCAGCGCTCATGATTCCTGCTCCGATCCTGCGGTCAGCGGGTGGCGGCCGGGGCGGACGGCGGCCTCCCGCAGCCTCCCCCGGACCACCTTGTTCAGTGCGGTGCGCGGCAGCGCCGGCACGAAGGCGAAGCGGCCGGGGACCTTGAAGGCGGCCAGCTGCGCCCGGCAGTGCTCGGCCAGTTCCTCGGCGTCGGTGATCCGGCCCGGCCGGACCACCACGTAGGCCAGCCCGGTCTCGCCCCAGCGTTCGTCGGGAACCCCGACGACGGCGGCCTCGGCCACCGCGGGATGCGAGAGCAGGACCTGCTCCACCTGGGCCGGGGCCACGTTTTCGCCGCCGGAGATGTAGAGGTCCTTGATCCGGTCCACAATCCGGAAGAAGCCGTCCGCGGTGCGTTCGACCAGGTCGCCGGTGCGCAGCCAGCCGCCGGCGAGCGCCGCCGCGGTGGCGTCCGGGTTCCGGAAGTAGCCGGCGAACACGCCCGGCCCCGAGACCAGCAGCTCACCGGTGGCCGCCCCGTCGAGGATCTCGCCGGTGGCCGGGTCCGCTACCGCCACGCTGACGTGCGGGTAGGGCTTGCCCGCGTAGCCGATCATGGAGGCCGCGTCTTCATTGGGCAGGCAGAGCACGTTGGGCGAGGCCTCGGTCAGGCCGTAGCCCTGGCTCAGGGCCACGCCCCGCTTGTGCCAGATCCGCAGCAGCGGCGCGGGCATCGACGCCCCGCCGACGATCGCGTGCTGCAGGCTGGACAGGTCGGCGGACGCGAAGCCGGGGTGCTCGGCCAGCAGGGCGTACTGGGTGGGGACGCCCATCATGGTGGTGACCCTGCGTTCGGCGATCAGCTGCAGCATCCGGCCGGCGTCGAACGTGCGTTCCAGCACCACCGTGGCGCCGGTCCACCAGGCCAACAGCGGCTGGATGTTCCAGCCGCCCACGTGGAACTGCGGCAGCGCGGCCAGCACCACGTCGGAGCTGGAGAGCTCCATGGTCCGCGACAGCGAGAGGTTGGTCCAGAAGCAGTTGGCGTGCGTGAGGATGGCGGCCTTGCTCGGCCCCTCGGTACCGGACGTGAAGATCATCAGGAGGGCATCGTCGTCGCGCACGTCCCGCTGCACGGGCGCCCCGGTGCTGTCCAGCCGGCGGGTGGGGCCGGGCACGTGCCGCTCCACCCCCGAGGGCCCCAGCGCCGCCGTGCGCGGCGGCAGCGGGAGCATCGTGGCGGCAGCGGCGGCCAGCGCGTCGAACTCATCCTCCACCAGCAGCAGCGCCGGGTCCGCCAGCTGCAGCTGCTCGGCGATCTCCCCGGGCGACAGCCGCCAGGACAGCGGGACCAGCACGAGGCCGGCCTTGGCGCAGGCGAAGAACAGCACCACGTGGTCGGCGGAGTTGCCGGTCAGCGTGGCGATCCGGTCCCCCACGCCGTACCCGGCGGCGCGCAGGCCCGCGGCCAGGGCGACGGCCCGGGCATCGAGGTCGCGGTAGCGCAGGCTGACCCCGCGGTCGTCGATCGCCACCCGGTCGGGGGTGGACACCGCGCGGTCGGCGGTCCAGCGGCCGAGGGTATGGAGGCCGCCGGCGGGCGGATGGGGCTGCAGGTTCACTCGGCTTTCTCCAGGATGTCGCGCTGCCGGGCGGCTGCCTGGCGGCGCTGGCCGCGGCTGAGGGTGGCCCGCTGCACCGCGCCGGTGATGCCGCCGGGCAGGAACAGGACCACCAGGATGAACAGTGTACCGAGGATGAACAGCGGCTCCGAAAGCGGGATCCGCAGGATGTCCGGCAGGTTCGCGATGGCCTCCGACTGCGCCAGCGCCGTCAGCCGCTGGTCCAGCAGCGTGTAGAAGACGCCGCCGATGACCGCTCCCCAGCGCGAGCCCACGCCGCCGAGCACCACCATGACCAGCAGGGTGATGGTGAAGTCGGCCGAGAGGCTGCGCGGGACGGCACCGGACTGCAGCAGCAGGTAGACCATGCCGACCGCCGAGGCCAGCACCCCGCCGACCACGAACACCAGCAGCTTGACCAGGTAGGGCTGCAGCCCGATGACCCGCACGCGCAGCTCGTTCTCGCGCACCGCCGCGGCCACGTGGCCGGCCCGGCTGAACTGCACCCAGCTGACGACGGCGAAGACCACCAGCAGCACGATCAGCGCCAGCCAGTACAGGTTGCGGGTGTTGGCCACGCCCAGCAGGGCCTCGGGCAGGTTCTCGGTGGCCAGGGTCAGGCCCTCTTCGCCGCCGGTGGCCTGGCCGGGGTTGCGGCCCACCAGCACGTGGCCGGCCTCCGCGAAGGCCAGGGTGACCATGGCGAACGGGATGCCCGTCACGCGCAGGCCGACCGCGCCGACCACGTGGGCCAGAACGATGACCAGCAGCAGCGTCAGGCCCATGGCCGGCAGCAGCGGGATGTCGAACGTGTCCAGGATGACGCCGAGGCCGTAGACCCCGGCGCCGAAGTACAGCGCATGGCCGAAGGACAGCAGGCCGGTGACACCGAGCAGCAGGTGGTAGCTGAGCGCCGCGGCGGCCATCAGCATGCACATGGCGATCAGCTGCAGTGAACCCGGGGTGTAGGTGGGCCCGGGCAGCACGCCCGGCAGGGAGAGGTTCAGCAGCGGCAGCAGGGCCAGCAGCACCACGGCCGCTCCCCCGGCGGCCCACTTGAGCAGCCCGCGGACCCCGCCGGCAGCAGCCCCGCCGTCGTTCCTGCCCGTCCGTCCGCGCCGCGGCGTCCTGTCTCCGCTGCCCGGGGTCTCGGGGTGCCCGGCGGCTGCGGCGGCAGGATTCGGCTGCGCGTCCGATTGCGGGTCGGTCTTGCTGGTGGTCATGATTTCCTCCCGAGCAGGCCGGAGGGCCGGAAGAGCAGGACAAGGGCCAGGGCCACGACGACGACGAAGTCACCCGTGCCGTTGAGGTAGAAGTTCGCGAACTGCTGCAGCAGCGCCACCACCACCGAGGCGATGGCCGCGCCGGTGAGCGAGCCCAGGCCGCCGATCACGGTGACGATGAAGGCGAAGATCAGCAGCGATCCGCCCAGCAGCGGCGAGACGTAGCCGAAGTAGTGGCTGGCCAGCACCCCGCCCAGGCCGGCCGCGGCGCCGCCGATGGCGAAGACCAGCGTGAACGCCTTGCGGACGTCAATGCCCAGCGCGGTGACCATGGAGCGGCTTTCCACGCCGGCGCGGATGATCATGCCGTAGCGGGTGCGCTTGAGGAAGAACACCAGGCCCAGCAGCACGAACACCGCCGCGATGATGGCCACGAAGCGATCGTTCGCGATGTCGGCGCCGAAGATTCTGGTGGTCTGGCTGAACCATTCGGGTCCGGAGATATAGACCGGGTCGGTGCCCCAGATCCCGTCGAACAGCGCGACCGATGCCAGCGAGAGGCCGACGGTGACCAGGACCTGTTCGATGTGCCGCTCGTACAGCTTGCGGATGAGCACGAACTCGGTGAAGGCGGCGAACAGGGCCCCCACGACGGCGCCCACCAGGAGGGAGCCGAGGAAGGTCCACCAGTTGTCGGCGCCGGCGCGGCGGGCCACTTCCCAGCCGGCGAATGCGCCCAGGGTCAGGAAGGAGCCGTGCGCGAAGTTCAGCACGCCCATCAGCCCGTAGATCAGGCTCAGCCCGGAGGCCACCAGGAAGTAGAGCGCGCCCAGGCCCAGGCCGGTGACGGTCAGCAGGACGATGGTACTCACTTGTGCACCCCGTTCGGGTCGGTGCCGGTCTCAGAAAGGGATACGGCGGCGGGGGCCGTGTCCCGGCCGTCTGCGCCGGCGGCGGGGCCGGCCTCGTCGTCGTGCCCGCCTTCGGCGTGGACGCCCAGCAGCCGCTGGGTCAGGTCTTCGTTGTCCAGGAAATCCAGCGCGCTGTCGGTGGTGTGGACCACCCGCCCGCCGGACAGCACCACCGCGCCGGCGGCCAGCTGGCGGACCACCTGCAGGTTCTGCTCCACCAGCAGGATCGGCACCGTTGCGGCGGCCCGCTCCAGCGTCTCGGAGACTTCCTGCACGATCTTGGGCGCCAGGCCCTTGGTCGGCTCGTCGATCAGCAGCAGCTTGTTCTCATTCAGCAACGCACGCGCCAGCGAGACCATCTGCTGCTGCCCGCCGGAGAGCGTCCCGGCCATCTGCGAGGCGCGCTTGAGCAGGTCGGGAAAGAGTTCCTCCACCAGCTGCCGGCGCGGGGAGGCGTCCCGTTCGGCCAGCCGCAGGTTCTCCGCCACGGTCAGCTTGGAGAAAACCTCGCGGTCCTCCGGGACGTAGCCCACGCCGCGGCGGATGATCTTGTAGGTCGCTTCCTTATCGATCCGCGTGCCGTCCAGCGTCACGCTGCCGCTGCGGGAGATCAGCCCGATGATGGCCTTGATGGTGCTGCTCTTGCCCACGCCGTTGCGGCCCAGCAGGGCGGTGATTCCGGTGGCCGGCACGGAGAAGCTGACGTTCTCCACCACCTGCTGGCCGGCGATGTGCGCGCTGAGCCCCGCGACCTCCAGCACCGGGCGGGCGTGGCGGTCCGGCCGTGCCGCGGCCTGCGACGTGGCCGCGGCGGTTGCGGTGGTCGTCGTCGCAATGGGCGGGGCAGCGTCCTGCGGCGCGGCCGCGCGGCGTTCCGGGTGCTGGCTCATACGGGTTCTCCCAGGTAGGCGCTCTGGACGGTGGGATTGGCCATCACCGCGTCCGGGGTGTCGATGGCCAGCAGCTTGCCGTGGTGCATGACCGCCACGCGGTCGACCAGTCCGAGGACCACGTCCATGTGGTGCTCGACCATCATCACGGTGCAGCCGCGGTCGCGGTGCATCCGGCGGATGATGGCGCTCAGCCCCGGCACGTCGCCGGAGGCAACTCCGGCCATCGGTTCGTCGAGCAGGATGACCGAGGGGTTGCCGGCCAGGAGCATGGCGATCTCCACCTTGCGCTTGTCGCCGTGGGCGAGGTCGCTGGCCGCGGTGTGCAGCTTGTCCTCCAGCCCGACCTCGGCCACGTTCTGTTTCGCGGCGGCGGTGGCGGAATCCGTCCGCGAGGGGAACCGGAAGACCGTGACGCTTCCGCCGAGGGCTGCCTGGGCCGCGAGCCGGACGTTTTCCAGCACGCTGAGCCGCGGGAACAGGCTGGAGGTCTGGAATGTCCGGCCCAGGCCGGCGCGGGCGCGGCTGTGGATCGAGGCCGACGTGACGTCCTTGCCGTCGAGCGTGATGGAACCGGCCGTCGGCTTCAGGACGCCGGAGATGAGGTTGAACAAAGTGGTCTTGCCGGCACCGTTCGGTCCGATCACGCCGACCATCTCTCCGGTCGCGACGGAGAATTCGACATCCTCGAGGATGCGGGCGCCGCCGATCTGCAGGCCGAGGCCCTGCACCGTGAGCGCGGGCTGATCTGGGGAGGTCATCATGTCACTTTCTGTCCGGTCGAGGACCCTGGCCGCGGGCCGGGGCGCCGCCGCCGTTAGGTCGGCGGCGCCCCGGTACTGCAGCAGTGCGGGCCTGCCTGTGGTTGTGCTGCGGTTACTTGGCTTCCGGCGGAGCCACCGCGTCGGCCGGAATGGCCTTGATCAGCTCAGGCACCCACTCGCCGTCCTTCTCCACCAGCTTGGCCTGGTACATCTCCTGCAGCAGCGCGTGGTCGGAGGCGCGGATGGTCGTCTCGCCCTTGGGCCCTTCGAAGCTGTAGCCCTCCAGCGCCTCGACCATGGCGTCGACGTCGTTGCCGCCCTCCTTGACCGCCTGCACGATCATCTGGCCGGCGACGAAGCCGTCCGGGGTGAAGAGGTCGGCCTTCTTGCCTTCGGCCTCAACGCTTTCGATCATGGCCTTCTCCACGTCGTTGCCGGCAGCTCCCGGGAAGTAGTGGTTCAGGAAGCTGATCTTGTCCGAGGCCTTGCCGTAGGCGCCGAAGGTCGCGGCGTCGCCCAGGCCGGTCACGATCGGGGCGGCGTCGAACGCGCCCTGCTGGCTCAGTGCCTGCCACATGGATCCCGACGTGGCGCCGGCCCAGGCCACGAAGACCAGATCCGGCTTGGCGTCGATCAGTTGGCGGGCGAACGGCGTGAACTCGGTGGCGTCTTCGGGTACCAGCACGTCATCGACTTCGGCGCCCTGCTCGCCGAGGACGGCTTCGACGGCGGCGAGGTTGCCCTGGCCGAACGCGTTGTCCTGGCCGAACACCACGACCTTCTTGCCCTTGAGGTCGTCCACGAAGGTGCCCGCGGTTGCGACGTCCTGCAGGCTCTGGCGGCCGGAGCGGAAGGTGTAGTCGTTGATGCCCTGCAGCGCGTCGGTGGCGGCGGGGCCGGAGATGTAGAGCACCTTGTTCTGCGCGGCCTGCTCCGCGAGCTTCAGCGCGATGCCGGACACCACGGTGCCGGCCAAGATCTTGTAGTCCTTGCCGATCAGGTCCTTGGCGACGTTGACCGCCTTGTCGGGGTCACCGCCGTCGTCGTGGTAGGTCAGGTTGAGCTTGGTGCCGTTGACCTCGCCGGTGCCCTCGGTGGCGTAGTCGATGCCCGCCTGGAGACCCTGGTAGTAGGCCGCGCCGTAGGCGGCCAGCGGTCCGGATTCGGAATAGACGATGCCCACGTTGATGCTCTCGGGGGCGTTGCCTTCCTCGCCGGCCGCTCCAGCGGTGTCGCCGCCGGCGGTCGGCGCGCACGCGCTCACGGTCAGTCCGGTGACCAGCGCCGCGGCCATCAGGAACTTCTTCGTTGCCTTCACTCCGATGCCTTTCGTTGAAAAATCTCTTGAGGAGTAACTCTGGAACTGTCTGAACCTGATGGTCAGGCCCCCAACCTGAAAGGTGATTCAGATTACGGCAAATCTATGGTGTGGCTCACAGAGGTGTCAACAGTCGCGCCGGGTCGCGAAGGTCACGATTCGGTTGCAGGCGGCTGAGGCCCGGGTGCAGGCGCACGCCCAGACGACAAAAGCCCGGCCGCTCCTGGTGGAGCGGCCGGGCTTCGCGCAACAGAGAAGTGGCGGCTAGTTTTCCGCGTTGCGGTTGTTGGCGCGCCAGCGGATGCCGGCGTCGATGAAGTCGTCGATTTCACCGTCGAGCACCGCACCCGTGTTTCCGACCTCGTGTTCGGTGCGCAGGTCCTTGACCATCTGATACGGGTTCAACACGTAGGAGCGCATCTGGTCGCCCCAGGACGCCTTGACGTCGCCGGCGAGCGCCTTCTTCTCGGCGTCCTGCTGCTCCTTCTGCAGCAGCAACAGCCGGGACTGCAGCACGCGCAGCGCGGCCGCACGGTTCTGGATCTGCGACTTCTCGTTCTGCATCGAGACCACGATCCCGGTGGGGATGTGGGTCAACCGCACGGCGGAGTCGGTGGTGTTCACCGACTGCCCGCCCGGACCGGACGAGCGGAACACGTCCACCTTGATCTCGTTGTCCGGGATGTCGATCGAGTCGGTCTGCTCAATCAGCGGGATGACCTCGACGGCGGCGAACGAGGTCTGCCGCCGCCCCTGGTTGTCAAAGGGGCTGATCCGCACCAGGCGGTGCGTGCCGGCCTCCACGGACAGAGTGCCAAAGGCATAGGGTGCCTTGACCTCGAATGTGGCCGACTTCAGCCCGGCCTCTTCGGCGTAGGAGGTGTCCAGCACCTGGGTCGGGTAGCCATGGCGTTCGGCCCAGCGCAGGTACATGCGCATCAGCATCTCGGCGAAGTCGGCGGCATCCACTCCCCCGGCGCCGGAGCGGATAGTCACCACGGCCTCGCGCTCGTCGTACTCACCGGAGAGCAGCGTGACGACTTCGAGTTCAGAGAGCGCCTTCTTGAGCGAGGTCAGTTCGCTGGCCGCCTCGGCCATGGAGTCCGCGTCGCCGGCGTCCTCCTGGCCCAGTTCCACCAGGACTTCCAGATCGTCGATCCGTGCCGCCAGTTTCTCCAGCCGTTCCAGTTCACTCTGGCGGTGCGAGAGCCTGGAGGTGATTTTTTGCGCCGCGGCCGGGTCGTCCCACAAGTCCGGCACGCCCGCCTGCTCGCTCAGCTCGGCAATATCTTTGCGGATCGCCTCCGCGTCGGAGACGGCTTCAATGGAGTCATACGTGGCGCGCAGAGCGCGGATTTCAGCGGGAAAGTCGATCTCAGCCATGGTCCTCCCAGCCTACGCCATGGCGGGGAATCCTCTGTCCCGCCAAGACGGCGCCGGACAGCCCCTAGCTCAAGCGCGGGCGCGTGCAATAACCTTTGGAGAGTGCGGGATGCAGGTGCCGCGTATGGGGTTGGGGCCTGATCTAAATCCACTTATTGGGGGAGGCTGCAATGCCCAGTCAAAGTCACGGATCCGTTCAGAGCCTGCGGAAGAGGCAGAAGCCCGAAAGCCGGCGCGAAGGCCCGCGGTCAACCACGTCGCGAAGAATCCTGGGGGCTTTCGGCGCGCTCGTGCTGGCCGCAGCAACCGCCGTCGCCGCCGCCGGACCAGCCGCCGCCGAACCTGCTGCCGCTGGGGCCGCCGTCGCGGGCGCCGCCGCCGCGGGAGAAGAACACGGCTACACGGTCGTCCTCAAGGACAGCATCGGGAATGTCGATTCCACCGCCACGGCCCACGGGGAGAAGTACGGGTTTACGCGGTCCAACACCTACGAACACGCGCTGAAGGGATACTCCGGCACCATGACGGCATCGGAGGCGCAGCAGCTCGCCGCCGACCCGGCCGTTAAATACGTTGCGCCCGAGCGGGAGTTCGCGTTGCCGGAAAACGTGGGCGGCGCGAATAACGGAACCAGCGGCGCCGAATTCCTCCCGCCCGGGTGGTTGCGGGTCGGCGGCACAACAGAGGAGGCGGCCGAGGACGGTCGGCAAATTACGGTCAACGCCGCCGTGATCGACACCGGTATCGACAGCACCCATCCGGACTTGAACGTGCGCGGCGGGGTGGACTGCTCGTCCGGCACTCCGGTCGAGGTAGCTCCCGTCGACCTGTTCGGGCACGGAACCATGGTCGCCGGGATCCTTGGCGCGAAGAACAACAACGCCGGGATCATCGGCACCGCGAGCGGCGCCCCGCTGTGGTCCGTCCGGGTTATCGCAGACGACGGCACCATCACAGAAAGTGCCCTACTCTGCGGCGCCGACTGGGTGGTCTCCACTCACACGGACGAGGACCCGGGCAACGACATCAGGGTGGCGAACATCAGCATCGGCAGCCCCGGCCAAGAGCAGGGAACCTGCGGCAACGGGGTCGATCCCCTGCACCAGATGATTTGCCAAGGCGCCGAGCAGGGGGTGGTCTGGACGGTCGCCGCCGGCAACGAGACCGCGGACTTCTCGAACACTGTTCCGGCCGCGTATGACGAGGTGCTCACCGCCACCGCCATGGCTGACTTCGACGGCCGCCCCGGCGGTACGGCAACAGCGAGCTGCAGCGGATACCCTTTTCCCACCCCCGACGACGAGTTCGCCCTCTTCTCCAATTTCGCCACGCAGCGTGCCGACAAGGAGCACACCGTCGCCGCTCCCGGCGTGTGCATGACCTCTACGGTGCCGGGCGACCGGTACGCGAACTCACACGGCACCAGCTTCTCCAGTCCGATCGTCGCCGGTTCGGTGGCTCGGTGCCTGGAGAGCGGAGTCTGCCATGGCGATGGGACGGCCGTGATAGAGCAATTCCGCGCAGCGGCCGCGGAGTACAACCAAGAGAATCCCCAGTATGGGTTTATCGGTGATCCCCTGCGACCGGTCCCGGGCCGCTACTACGGTTACCTGGCCACCGCGACGCCCTTCTAGGGAACAAGCAGCGGATGTGCCAGTTAGCCGCCGAGGACTGGCACTTAAACGGGCAAAAACAGGAGCCCGCTCCGTCCAGGGTCCGGCCGCGTACTCGCGGCTGACGGCAGCCCCGATGCATTTTATAGTCACGTCTGCCAGCGTCGGGGTCAGCGTCTGAGTTCCGAGCGCGCGTCGCTGGAGACGGTAACCGGTATACCCGCCGGAATCAGGAAGTTTACCACCGGCGGCCTAACGACCGCACTCAGCGTGCTGCGCAGTCTGGAACGGACACCGCGGGCTAAGTTGACGAATGTCGGCGCCACCAATTCCAGTTCCGCCCCGCCCCAAGGTGAGACTTTCTCCAAAGCCTCTGCTGGCGTCCCGCTGCAGTCGGGGCGCCACGCCGTCTGTACTTCCTGTCTGAGCCGCAGGAACTCCGCAACTGTCTCGCTAAAAACCCGCCGCTTCTCGTTGCGCAGCCACTGCTGGTGCTCTGTCCGCTTGTTTAGCTTGTTTCCGAAGAAAGCTTGACGTCGCAAAAACAGGCGGTGCCACAGCTTGGATCGCTGAATATCGAGCAAATCTGTAAGGGTCTACCCGCGCATGCGCAACAAAAATGGCCGCCGGGGGTCAGCGCTTGCGGAAATCATAGGACCACGAAGTCTTGCCCGATAGCCTGTAGTTGGATGACGCGGCGTGCGCCGTGACCCTGATAATCCTGTTCTTGGCGTTGTGCATGCCAGCCTTGGCGATTTGTCCGTTGACCTTGTAGGTAATCCCCGTTTTCTTCGGAATCGTGTACTTTCCTGCGGTGGTCTTGTAGAACTGCGGAGAGGAAGTGACAACCTTCTTGCGAAAGTCATAGACCCACTTCGCGACCCCCGACACCTTGTAGCCGGTGGTCGCCTTTACGGTGATGGTCGTGTGCTTGCTGCCAGCGCCGTAGGTTCCGGCCCTTTTCAGGGCGCCGTTCGCGTAGTATGCGATGCCGGTCTTCGAAGGAATCGTGTACTTACCGTTAGGATGGAACACTGGCTTGGTCGCTGTCACGGCAGTCGGTGCGAAGTTGTACTGCCACGATGCAATACCAGTCAGTGCATACCGGTCGGAAACGGCCTTCGCGGTGACGGTGACGCGGCTGGTACCGCCGCTGTATGCGCCAGCTCTCACTGCCTTGCCGTTGACCAGATAGACAACGCCGATCCGGCTGGGAACGGTGTACTTGCCGGTGGTCTTGGTGAAGACCGGGGCGGCCGGTGTGACCTTAATCCGGGAAAAATCGAACTTCCACGAGGCAGCGGAGCCCGACAGGCTATAGCCGGTGTCTGCCTCTGCCGTGACAGCGACGGCAACCCAGCCGCCGCTGTGAGTGCCAGCTTTCACAGGCTTCCCGTTGACGTAGTAGGTCACGCCGGTGACAGCGGGGATGGTGTACTGGTTAACGACATGGTCGAAGACAGGTGCCTTCGCGGTGACGGGGGAAGGAGTGAAGTCGAAGCTCCACGAAGCGCTCCCGTTCAGGACATGGCCTTTGGCTGCGGCTGCCGTGATGGTGACCTTGCCGGTGCTTGAGTAGGTACCGGCTGCCTTGACTGCCCCGTTGACGGAGTAGACCACGCCAGCGGTATCGGGGACCGTGTACCTGCCGGTGCTCTTCGTGAAAACTGGGGCTGCCGGGGTTACCTTGATTAGTTCAGGGACTGCCTCAGTTTCAGAGAAGTCGAAAGCCCACTCTGTTGTGCCGGTCAGGGCATAGCCGTATGCAGGTTTGGCGACTATCTTGACCAGAAATTTCCCGGCCGTATGGGTTCCCGGCTCGTATGGCAGTTTGCTGTGGTTTACGAAGTACTCGACTCCGGTGGCTACCGGAAGCTCGAAGGTGCCGTTGGCGCTGTTGAAGACCGGCACCGGGGCAGCCACTTCCACTGGAGAGAAGTCAAACTTCCATTCAGAAGCGCCCTGAATCTCATACAGGTGGGGGTTTGAGGAGATAGCCTTGATGCTTATGATTTTGGCTTCGGTGTAGGTGCCCACGGGGGTCGGCACGCCGTTGACCAGATAGGTGACGCCGTAGGTGCCCGGGATGTTGTACGAGCGCCCCACGTTGCCGATGTACGGCGCGGAAGGGGTCACCTTGGTTAGGGACAGGTCGCGGGTCCATGAGGCGGTGCCGTTGAGGACATATCCTGCCTTAGCGGCAGCGGTGATGCTGATCTGCGCCTTGGTGCTCGGGTAGGTGCCCGGAGCCGTTACGGTGCCGTTGACCGAGTACCTTACACCTTCAACGATGGGGATGGTGTAGGCGTTGGTTTCCGGGTCGAAGGACGGGGCGGTGGGACTAACTTCCTGCGGAGTGAAGTTGAACTCCCACTCGGCTGCGCCGGTGATCTTGTACCCGCTCATGGAAGTGGCTCGGATGATCACGTTGGCGCTGTTGCCCGGGTAGGTGCCCGGTGCGACGAGGCCGTGGTTGACGGTGTAGTTGACGCCCTCCACCTCAGGAATTGTGTACGTGCCGGTTTCCCGGTTGAATACGGGTGCCTGCGGGGCCACTTCGACCATGACCGGTTCGGGGATGGCGGTGCCGCCGTTGAGCGCCTCTTCGGCATCGACGTAGGTTTCCGGCATCCAGAACGGCTGGTGGAAGAAGTTGATGGTCGAGTACATCGTGAACCGGTTTTCATTGGCTCGCGGGTCCTCGTTGTTCGTGAAGGACAGGCCGATGCCGACCGTGTTCAGGTCGGGGTTGCTCATGACCGCGTTGTGGCTGGGCGAGTCGACCCACTGCTGGAAAATGGCAGTGGGGTTGCGGTCCCAGCGGGCAGCGATGATTTCTCCGACACCGGTCCAGCTGTGGAATCCCCGATCAATCTGATCCACGTATTCGTTGGTTTTGTTGTGCTGGAAAATATCATTGCCAGCCATGTGATCGGTCCAGCCCTGAGCCATCTGGGCAACGTAGACGTTGTAGGTAACGGGTTCCAGACCCTTAGCGGCACGAAACTCATTCAGCAAACGGAAAATTGCGGTGATGTTCGCACGCTGGCTCGCCTCGTCTTCAACAATGGCCGCATTGGCGCCGCTGTAGAAAGTGGGCACCATGAGGGTGACGGCGGTGGCACCATTGGCGGTGGCGGTCACTGCGCCGAGCGCGATCGCCGATGCGATGGCAAGGGCTCCTAATGGTCGTCTGGTCTTCATCTCTGTTCCTTCTAACTAGTCTGTCAGAGCGAAGAATTCATCCGCCTAGGAACACATATCGGCTATTTATCGGGCGCTGTTAGCACGTAAGAGAATATGAACGCGGCCGGTCCACGTCGCCACATCGATCGGTTTAATATCGGCAAGCGTTCCGGTAAACATCTAAAAGGTGAGTCGATTGCTAGGCGCGAGACTAAACTGCCCATCCTCGTCGTCCGGCAGATCAGCAATGGGCGGCGCGTGCCCTAGGTGATGCTCCGATAATCTTCGGACTCCCTCATCAGCGGGTGAACGGCCTCCATGTTCTCGGAAGGTTCATCAAGATGCACTATGGGGGAACGGTCATTAAATTGCGGAGCGGTCTGCTGTAGATAGGTAAGGCCACGGAGGGGATCAGCGTCCGTGTCCCGGCGGTGCGCGGTCGAAGCCTCAATTTCCTGCTAGGACAGTCGAAGGCCACTGGTCGGTGTCTAACTCCGTTTGGCCTCCACAAGCTCAAGTAGCTGTGCCGGAGTCAGCCACGGCCTGCCACGGTGGATCATTCGATGACAGTTCGAACACAACAGCGCCAGATCGGCCAGCCTCGTCCGCACCTCCCCGGATACATGCAACGGAAGGATGTGGTGGATTTCGATAAAGTCCTGCCCGCGCGGCCCATAAGTTGCTTTGAAGTCGAAGGAGCACACATCGCAGGCGATAGCCCGTCCAACGCGCTTCACTTCCTCAATCTTTCGCGCACGGAGCTTGCTGCTGCGCTCCCGCCGCAAGTTGCGGGCGAACAGGACCCGACCCTCCCCTGCTTCGTCCTCAAATCCTTCGAGGTCCGCTGGCCGGGTTTCGCCCCGTTGAGCTCCTCCCTAATCGCGCGGGCCGCCGCCCGCATTCGGCCGGGGTCGGAAAGAAAGTCGCGCAGCACTTCGTGTAGCTAGGGCAGTACGCCACAAGTGTGCCTCACCAATGATGCCTCACGGCACCGACAGTTCTTGCCACTGGAGGCTCGCTGACGCAACGGATGCTGGGTGGAACCGCGTTGAGCGCGGACCGCTACTGCATGAAGCTCGGCTGGCAAAGAAGAGCGGGTGCCATTGGCATGACTAAGGCCGACCTGGAGGACGAGTTGATGCTCCTCACGCGGTGTTCGCAGGAGGACCTGATGGAGATGCCGGTCTGCGCCGACGCTAAGAGGAGGGGCTGCTCAGACGAGTCTCTGCTAAGGCAAGCAACAAGATCCACGCTCTGGAACCGTATTGGTCTCTAAGCGGCTTTCAGTCGTTTCTGGAGCTTTAGCCCCGCATCTCTACACGGTCTTGGAGCTCGTACCAGCGGCAGGTCTCGGTGGTAGTGAGCTGCTCCCCCGTGTCGTGCGTCAATGTCCAACTCAGCGGGGCTTCGTAGGCAATGCGGTCGTACGGGAGCTCGATCTTCTCCACTGCGCCAATGAACTCTGTGGAGCTGATTTCGTAATACTTAGGGGCAACACCCGCGATCTCCCTAGCTGCGTTTCGTGCCACTGCTTCCAGATGCTGGACGCACTTCTCTTTCACGCTGGCAGCGAGAGTTGCCTCCACTCGTACCACGGGTTTCGGCGTGGGCGTATAGGCGTACGGGTTCTCCGTCTCGCCTGCACAGGCGCTAACTGTCGCCAGTAGAACTGCTGCCATCATTGTTGCGCGCGCCACGGACTTGAGACTCATGGTGAAAAGGTTATTCGAGCGGCGGTGTTACGCCTGCTTCGTCGAGTTCTTCTTCACAACCTTCTTCTTGGCAGGTACCTTCACCGATGACTTCTTCATGGTGACCTTTTTGGCGGCTGGCTTTTTGTTCGATGCCTTCTTGCCCACGGACTTCTTCTTCGCCACCTACTTGACGGACTTCTTCGCAGTGGCGGCACCGTTGCTGAACGCGACGCACGTTCGCTGCGTTGCAGCCTGTGCCGATCCCGCAGCCAGCAGGCCGCCAACGAGGATTAGTGCAGTCCCTAGCGCTGCTGTCAATGCTTTCACTCTGCCCCCAACTTTTCACTGTATGTACGTAGAAGCCCCTTCTGTTCCCTATATAGGAGACGGTCGGGGCTTCCTGTTGTTTATGGGCTGTAGTCCTGTACGTGTACCTACCGCTTCGTCGTAACTGACTTCAGCACGTGGGCAGAGGACGTTATGTACTTACCGTTGCTGGACTCGGCGTTGGCTCGTACGTGCACTGTGTATGAGGTGTTCTGCTTTAGTCCCTTGATGGTCTTCTTTGTTCCAGTCACATGGAAGGTCTTGATTGTCTTGCTGCCCTGCTTCACGATGACCGTGTAGCCAGTGAGCTTCCCAGTGTAGGAGGGCTTCTTCCATGTTGCAGTGAGAGAGCTGCGGGCAGTGGATGCCTTGAGAGAGGAGGGCTTGCTGACCCTGACTGTGGAGGCGGCACTGAGCTTGGTCTTCGTGACTGTCGAAGATGTCGAGCTCGCCTTGGTCTTGCCGTTGGTGGAGACGGCATTAGCCCTTACGTAGACGCGGTAGGTAGTCCGCTCCCTGAGCTTGGTGAAGCTGGCTTGGGTTGAGGTGGTCGTGACTGCCTTGACCGTCTTAGTGCCCTGCTTCAGCGTGACGGTGTAGTTGACCAGCTTTCCGGTGACGGCAGGGCGCTTCCACATGACGTTCAATGCGTTGGAGGTGGTGGATGCCTTCAATGAGGAGGGCTTGCTGACGGACAGCTTAGGACCGGGAGCTGGGGCGGGTTCCGTGTCAATATCCGATCCCGGATTGACTACGAAAACACCTCCGTCATCGCCGGGACCATCGTCTTGAAAGTCGAAGCATGCTTCTGCACCGTTGGCTGCAACGTAGCATTCCCTTGCCGCGTGTGCCGATGGAGCCATCACTGCGTTCCCGCAGAAGAGAAGCGATGCGGCCAGTAGAGTCGTCACTGTTCGCATAATGCTCCGCATATTGCCCCCGATGCCTTGATGAATCTGCTTCGGGGAAGTCTGCCACACCAACGGAATTTTGTCGCACACTTTGTATCAATTTAGGACGACAACTAGTTCCGCCGCATCTCACTCGGTCTTGCAGCTCGTACCCACTGCACCCCTCTCAGTGGTGGTCGATTCTCCCCATGTCATGGGTAGATGTCCAAGTCATCGGGACCTCGTAAGCGATGCGCTTATATGGCAGTTCGACCTTCTCCACTTCGCCTAAATACTCATGGGCGGTGATCTCGTAGTGTTTGGGGACAACGCCTGCGATCTCCCGCCCCGGAGAAAATGATCGCGGCCTCAGGAAAGAGCATGCCTGAGGCGGACCAGGCGGTCGCAGCCCGGTCCGAAGCCGCGCCGCGGTTCGCCGCCTTCCTCGCGGACGCCATGCGGCAGGGCACGGGCGGGGTACGCGATGACATGAGGCACGCTGCCTCGCCTTGGAACTTCATCCTCGACAGCCCTGGCGTCCCGGCGTTCATCTGGCACGGGACGCTGGACCTGAATGTTCCGGTGGCGGCGGCCCGCTGGCTCGCAGAGCAACTGCCCTCCGCCCGACTGCATCCGGTAGAAAGCGGCGGACACATTTCCGTGCTTGATGCCTCCGCCGAAACGGTCCTGCAACAACTATCCCAGGAGGCGCTCCGGTAACTGCACGGCAGCGCCGGACATTTGCCGAAGCCGCTTGGAACGCTCGAGGCGTTTCCTGACCGGCTACGGCGCAGCGTCGGCCGCACTGGCCCTGCTGGACGTCGTCGCCCTGGGACTGATCGCCGCGCTCCTGCCGGCCCTCGTGGGCAGCTCCGACGCCGAACTGCCCCTCGTGGGAAACGTCGCCGAAAACGGTCTGGCCCTGCCGTTGCTGGCCTTTATCTGCCTGCTGATCGTGCTCAAGGGAGTGCTGGCCGTCCTGCTGCTGCGCTTCGCCACCAAGCGCTTCGCCCGGCACGAGGTGGCCATCGGCGACCGCCTCTTCGCCGCCTACCTCGCCTCCCCGTGGGAGAAGCGGGTCGGCCGCAACTCGGCCGAGATCGTCCGCTCCGTGGACGTGGGCGTGGGGATCACCGTTTCGGGTGTCCTGATGCCGGCGATGAGCCTGTTCGGCGAGCTGGGCACCCTGGTGGCGGTCGTCGTCGTGCTGTTCGTGGCCCAGCCGCTGATCGCGGTGGTGACGATGATCTATCTGGGCCTGGTGGTGCTGCTGCTGGCGAAGGTGATCTCCCCGCGTGCCGTGGCGATCGGCCGGGAAAACCGGGAATGGTTCAACGGCCGCGCAAAGACCCTCTACTAAGCCCTGGGCTCGCTCAACGCAATACCCGACCGGGGCGCCTTCCCCGTCGCCTTCAGCGTCTGAGTTCCGAGCGGGCGTCGCTGGAAACGGTGATCGGTATGCCTGCCGGAACGAGGAAGTTGACCACCGGCGGCCGGACGACGGCGCTCAGCACCACGTGAGCCGTGCGCTGTTCCGGGGAGCCGGTGTCGCCGCCTAAGGCTAGCTGGTCAAACCTCCCGTAAGCACCCGTGTCGGACAAGTACCGCGAGACGGAGCCCCTTACGGACCCGTCGTCCAGCGTTGGCACGGGCGTCCCGGAACCGGTCTCGACGTCGGCCAAGGCGAAAGTGTCCGCGGCAGCCAACGCGGCCCCGTCCGCAACGGACAGCAGCTTCTTCCGCTCGACATACACGGCGGAGGCACCCATCACCACGGTCAGGATCAATAGGCTCAGCAACACAAAGCCGATGAGCAGAACCAACACCTGCCCCTGATCAGCGGTTCCGGCCCTTCGGATTCCTGCGCCGTTAATGCAACGGGCAGTCCGGGCGCCTGAAGGTCTGCCGGACATCATCGGTACCGTTCCACTATTTGGGTCGCTGAGGAGCTCACGCTAGCCATGCTGAGGCCCGTCCCATCCAGCAACGGCAGCGGGATCGAAATCACGACTTCCGTGGTGACCCAAGAGCCCGCTTCCAAGCACGCTCCATTGCCACAGCTAATGCTGATATCCATACGCTCCGGCCCAAAACCGAAATCTGCGGCAGCCAAGAGCGCCGCCTGCTGCGCGGCCTGGCCGGCAGCCGCGGCCTCTTCCGACCCCGCATACACTTTCGCCGCTTGATCCGCGGCGTTCACGACGGCGAACGACGCGGCCTGCACCTGTGAGACCGCGAGGACGAAATAGACCACCGGAATCAGGAGCAGCGTGCCCAGAAAGACGAATTCGACGACGGCGCTCCCCCGTTCCTGTTTCTCTCCCTGCAGGCAATCCGTCAGTCGCTGTCGCAGGCCAGTCACCGGGTTCCTTTGACGGGTTTTCGGAACCAGTCCGGCGGCCGCGACCCCTGAACCCGGCGCCCCGTGCGGTGCCCCGTCAGCGCGGAAAAGCCGCATGACCGTGGACCTCCAGCGCGCCTTGGGGACCGATCAGTCCGAACGCAGGCAGTGGAGCCCGCACCGTGACCCGTAGCGTGGGGACGCCGGACCGGACGATCTCTTGAACGTGGACGTCTTGGCCGTAAGTGTCGGTTAGCGAAGCCGAGATCAGGTCAGCCGTCCTTTCGTGCGCGTCGGCGGCGCCTCGATCGGCCAAGGTTCCGTAACGTGCACCCGACCCCGCGGCGTCGATCAGCGTGTTGCGCACGTGCAGGACCAGGCTCAACTGCATGATCGACACGAATATCAGGGTGAGGACACCGCCCACCAACACGAAGTCCACGCTTGCGGAGCCTCGGTCAGAACCGTCCTGGCCCTGACTGGAACCGCTGCCGACGCTGGCAACGGTGGACGGCCGCATTCCGCGGGCACTGTAGCTCGATCCCATGTCAGGGCTGGGTCACGCGGCCAATGGCGTCGTTGAACAGTCCTTCCAAAGCCGGCTTGGCCAGGGCCAGGATGCCTGCCACCAGCACGGCCGACATCAAAGTGATCATCACCCACCCCGGCACATCTCCGCGTTCGCCATCTTCGGCCTGCGTCGCACGACGTAATCGATCCAGACTTCCGCTCCACACCAGCGAAAGCGTGACAGTGAACATGAGCAAGAGTTTCGTCATTTCGTAGATCCTTCCCCTTTTACCCCCAGTGAGAATTTCCATCGGTCGACTTCACCAGCCGAGATTGATCAGCGCCAGGCCCGGATACACGGCGAACAGCACGGTCAGCGGCAAGACCCCGAAAACCAGCGGCACCATCATGCCGATTTCCTTCTTTCCGGCCGACTCCATCAGGTTCCGCTTCGCCATGTCGCGCACGTCCTGGGCCTGCGCCCGCAGGACGTCCGCCAGCGGAGTTCCGCGCTCGACGGCCACGGTGATTCCGTCAACGAACCGCACCAGCGCTGGCAAGCGGGTGCGGTGTGAAAAGTCCTGCAAGGCCGTCAACATCGGCATACCGGATCGCGTTTGTGCGAGCACCACCGCAAATTCGCCGGCGAGTTCGCCCTGGGCGCTGCGGCAGATCCTCTCGAGTGCTCCCGTAGCGCTCTCTCCAGCGCTGACCGCAAGTGCCATCAACTCCGCCAGGCTGGGAAATTCCGCCAGCATCTTTTCCTCACGGCGTCGAATTTGGACACTCAGAAGGTAATCCCGCATCATGAACCCGCCCATAGCCAGGCCCAGGGTGACAATCACCGCAAGTACCGGGTCCAGCGAATTTCCTGCCGCCGAGGTAATCGTCCACGCAACGCCGATGACGAAACCCGCCGCCGCCCACAGCAATTGTTCAGCACGGAAATCGACGGTTCCCTGTCTGCGTCCGGCCTGCAGCAACCGCTTGGACAACAAGGTGGAACCGAAATTGAACTTTCCAAGCCAGGTGACCGAGTCACGGAGCACCGGGCGAAAAATCCGTTCCAGGGGGCCAAACGGGGTGAAGTTTCCCTGTCCGCCGTCGAGCAGCCGCGACTTCATCTCGATCGACTTCAACTGCGGGGCGATCCGGTCCGCGAAACGCCTGCGGCGTAAGAACGGCAGCCGGACGACCGTCAGCCAGAGGCCGAGACCCAACGTGATGCCCAATAACGCCGTCGTTGCAGCTGTGTGATTCACCGGAGCACCCGCTCCTCTTCGGGGAGCGACCCAATGCGCAGCATCAGTCGATAACACACGATCGACACCACGAGCCCGCCCAGCAGGACGGCCGCCCCTGCGGTCGTGTTGTAGGCAGCCACAGCTTCCGGCCTGGTAGCCAACAGCATCAAGATGATCCAAGGCGCGGCAACAGCGAGCCGGGCGGCGTTGACAGTCCAGGATTGGCGGGCCTCCAGTTCACTGCGGGTCCGAGCGCTGTCGCGGAGGAAATCCGCCAGCGTCCCGAGCAACCTGCCCAAGTCGGTACCGCCGACCTCACGAGTCAAGCGCAGGGCCTCCACGATGCGGTCGGCCACCGGATCGGACAGCCTTGTTTTGAGCCGCTCCAGCGCGTCGTCGAAATTCCCGCCCGCTCGGTAGTCGGAAGCAAATTCGCTGAAGGCTGGCCGCAGCTCCACCGGACCTCGCGTTCCCAACTGCACCAGCGCCTCGGGCAGCGAGAGTCCTGCCCGGATGGCCGACCGGAGGTGGTCGACGGCGTCCGGCCAGATTTCGCGCAAGACGGCAGCGCGGCGGCGAGCCCTCCAACTCACCAGGGCGAACGGGAGCCATCCCCCGAACAAGCCGAAACAGGCTGCGATGGGACCGGACGCTGCGAGTGCAAACACCATCAGGAAAGTCGCAGCTGCCATTGCCACGCAGCTGGATATAAGCGCAGTCGGCGATACCCTCTCGATGCCTGCCTGGCTGATCATCCGCTGGAGTCGGCCCGGCCGAGTCCGCCGCACTTGCGGGGGCGGTTTTTCCCAGCAGGACCACCAAATCAAAAAGAGCCCCACGCCGCCAAGGAGCCCCGCCGCCGTCGTCACGGCACCGATTCCAACAGCTGCATGACTTCATATCCCGCGCGCGCGAACTTCTCATCCGCGGGGCTGGCAGAAGGACTCACCTCAAGCTGGCCGTCTTGGCGGCTGAACAACGTGGACGTTTCGATAATCCCGTTCTCCACCCGCCCGCCCAGCGAAACTATCTCCGCGACCTGTCTCCTGCCGTCTGGCCGGCGGACGCAATGGACCACAAGGTCAATGCACGATGCCACAGTAGGAACCACGAAGGCGGACGAGATGTTCTGCCCGGCCAGCAGCGGCAGGGTGCAAATCTTAGTGATGGCATCGTGCGCGCTGTTGGCATGGACTGTGCACATCCCCGGTAACCCGCTGTTGAGCGCCACGAGCATGTCAAGGCTTTCGGCTTCCCGGACCTCACCGACGATTAGCCGGTCGGGCCTCATGCGCAGTGCCTCCTTGACCAGCCGCCGCAGCGGTATGGCGCCCTCCCCTTCAAGATTCGGTTGCCGGCACTGCAGCCCCACGACGTCGCGCAGGGGCAGTTGCAGTTCAAAAATCTCCTCCACCGTGAC
Source organism: Arthrobacter sp. Y3223166 (assembly GCF_059090935.1). Taxonomy (NCBI): domain Bacteria; kingdom Bacillati; phylum Actinomycetota; class Actinomycetes; order Micrococcales; family Micrococcaceae; genus Arthrobacter; species Arthrobacter sp. Y3223166. The sequence continues at coordinate 41,913 of NZ_JBNHGE010000018.1, forward strand.
CACCCGCTCCCGGCTGCCGATAGCGGCAGCCAGACAGTTGAGCATGGTGGTTTTGCCCGCCTGCGTTGCTCCTGACACGAGGATGTTCAGTCCGCTGCTGACTGCCGCTCCCAGGAACCGGGATGCTTCCGGCGTTAGCGAGCCCAATTCCACCAAGTGCTCCAACCGCGAAGCACGGGCGATGAACTTCCTGATGTTGACCGCCCAATGCCGGCGGGTGATGTCCGGAATGACAACATGCAGCCTCGATCCGTCCGGAAGAGCCGCATCTACGAAGGGCGATGACAAGTCCAGGCGGCGCCCGGACGACTTCAACATCCGCTCCACCAGGTCCGCCACCTGCTGCTGGGTGAGCGAGACGGACGTCAGTTCAGATTCGCCGCCTCGGGCTACATAGACCTCGGACGGAGAGTTGATCCAGATTTCTTCGATCGAGCGGTCGTCCAGCAGCGGTTGCAACGGTCCGAATCCGGCCACGGCGTCAAAAACGTGCTTGCGCGCGGCATCCAATGGTCCGAGCGGCGGAAGAGATCCCAGCAAGGACCGTTCGTCATAGTCGGTCACCGCTGCTTCCACCAGCCGCCGGACCTCCGGACCTTGGCGGACAGGGTCCAAACCTCGTTGGCGGATCAGCTCTCGGACCTCCCCCTCGACGATCCGGAGTCCCTCCATCCCTTCTCCCCCCTCAGAGTTCGGGCGCAACCCCCGCCACGCGAAGCTGAGACTAGCGGTCGGGTGTGTCCACCGACCCTAGCGGCCGGTCTTCGGACCGGCCAGCCCCCGCACCCCGAATGTGGAAAAACCGTCCCATCTTCGATCCGCCACTGGCCAGTAGCCGTCGCGGGTGATAGGGGCGCGATGGAATAGGCTGAGGGGCAGTATGAAAAGCATCCTCGACGTCCTTGTGCCGCTGCTGCGCACCCTGCCCGATGGCAGCCGGCGTTTCCTGACCGGTTATGGCGCAGCGTCGGCGGCGCTGGCCCTGCTGGACGTCGTCGCGCTGGGGCTGATCGCAGCGCTCCTGCCGGCCCTCGTGGGCAGCTCCGACGCCGAGCTGCCCCTCGTGGGCAACGTCGCCGAAAACGGGCTGGCCCTGCCGTTGCTCGCGTTCATCTGCCTGCTGATCGTGCTCAAGGGAGTGCTGGCCGTCCTGCTGCTGCGCTTCGCCACCAAGCGCTTCGCGCGGCACGAGGTGGCCATCGGCGACCGCCTCTTCGCCGCCTACCTCGCCTCCCCCTGGGAGAAGCGGCTCGGCCGCAACTCGGCCGAGATCGTCCGCTCCGTGGACGTGGGCGTGGGGATCACCGTCTCGGGAGTCCTGATGCCGGCGATGAGCCTGTTCGGCGAGCTGGGCACCCTGGTGGCCGTCGTCGTCGTACTGTTCGTGGCCCAGCCGCTGATCGCGGTGGTGACGATGATCTACCTGGGCCTGGTGGCGCTGCTGCTGGCCAAGGTGATCTCCCCGCGCGCCGTGGCCATCGGGCGGGAGAACCGGGAATGGTCCAACCGCACCGCCAAGACCCTCTACGAGGCGCTGGGCGCGCTCAAGGAAATCACCCTCGCCGGCCGCGGGCCCGAAGTGCAGGAACAGGTGCACGGCACCCGCACCAAGTCCTCGATAGCGCGTGCCGGCGCCATCCAGATCTCGCAGATCCCGCGCTACGTGCTGGAGACCGCCCTGGTCCTGGGCTTCGCGCTGCTGGGCGGCGTGGGCTACCTGACCGGCGGACCGGCCGGGGCGGTCAGCGCCGTCGGGCTGTTCGCCGTCGCCGGGTTCCGCCTGATCCCCTCGCTGACGCGCATGCAGGCCGTGCAGTCCTCCGTGAATACCAGCGCGTCCTTCGCCCGGCAGATCGTCGAGGACATCCACGAGGGCGAGGCGGAAATGTCCCGGCTGCGCGACGAGCGCCCGCAGCACGAGCTGCCGGACAACGCCGCCGACATCGAGCTGCAGGACGTCGCTTTCAGCTACCCGGATACCGCGGCGCCGGCCCTGCACGACGTGAACATCCGGATTCCGGCCGGCAGCCACGTGGCCTTCGTCGGTGCGTCCGGCGCCGGCAAGTCGACAATGGTGGACCTGCTCCTGGGCCTGCTCGAACCGAGCCGCGGGCGCATCCTGGTGGGCGGCGAACCGATGGATTTCGTGTTGGATTCCTGGCGGCGGCGCATCGGCTACGTGCCCCAGGAGGTCTCGCTCTTTGATGCCTCGATCGCGCAGAACGTCGCCTTGGCCTGGGACCAGTCTCGCGTGGACCGCGAGCGCGTGACCGTTGCGCTGCGGCGCGCGCAGCTGCTGGACACCGTGATGGGGCGCGACGGCGGCCTGGACGCCCTGGTCGGCGAGCGCGGCATGGCGCTCTCCGGCGGGCAGCGGCAGCGGCTCGGCATCGCCCGCGCCCTCTACGACAACCCCCGGGTGCTCGTCATGGACGAGGCCACCTCGGCACTCGACACCGCCACCGAGGCGGCGGTGACGACGGCGATCCGGCAGCTGCACGGTGACGTCACCGTCATCACCGTGGCGCACCGCCTGGCCACGATCCGGGACGCCGACATCGTGTTCTTCATGCGCGGCGGAACGGTGGCGGCCGCCGGAACCTTCGAAGAGGTGGTGGCCACCGTGCCGGACTTCGCGGAGCAGGCCGCCCTGGCCGGCCTCGGAAAGAGCGGGAAGCCGGTGGAAGAACACCGCTGAGCCCGCGTCCGCCACGGCATCTCCAGGCACCCGCGGAGCCGGCCGGTCTATCCGGCTGCGGCCTCGGCGTAGAGTCCTGCCAGCCGCTGCACCAGGCGTGCCGGGTCGTGGTGTTCCCGGAGCCAGGTGCGGCCGCCCAGGGCCGCGGAGGTGCGGGACGGGTTCTCCAGCGCCGCCGCGGCCGCAGCCGCGAGCGCGTCGGCCGACTCCCCCTGCAGCACGGGAGGCGACCGGTAGTACCCCTCCCCCAACTGCATCACCACGGGAACCCCGATGCCGATGGCCTGCAGCTCGCTCATGGCCAGGATGCCGGCACTCTGGCCGATCACCACGTGCGCCGACGCGAGCCAGCGCAGGTACCCGGGCTTGGGCATCTTCGGCACCATCACGACGCCGAGCTCCGCCGCCCGGGATGCGCCGCCGCCCCACTCCAGCCCCTGCAGTTCCACCTGGCTGCCGGCGGCAATCTGCAGGGCACGCACCAGCTCCAGCTGCCGCCGGCCGCCCTTGGAGTCGTCCCAGCGGGAAGCGAAAACGATCCGCGGCCGCTCGGCCGGCCGCCACTCGGGCAGTTCCTCCAGGTCGACCGGGTTCGGCAGGTACACGGCGTCGGGGCGGGCCGTTTCCGCGTGTTCGCGCAGGTCGGGGGTGGAGTACAGCACCTTCACCGCATGGTCGGCGCCCCACTGCAGCGCGGGCCGGCGGGCGGGCTCGTAGTACTGGCTGCGGATGTCCGTGCCGTGGAAATGCAGCACGAAGGGCTTGACCGGGCGGGACCGCACCACGCCGATCCGCGACCCGGAGTGCACGTGCAGCAGGTCCGACCGCAGGATGGCGGCCGCCCGCCGGGCCTGCCACACGGCACCGGCGGCCAGCTTCCCCGCCCGGCCCGCGGCCGACGACGCCGCGCCTTCCGGCGGGATGACGTTGAAGTGCCGCCACGGGCGCCCCGCCCGCCGGCCGTACTTGACCAGGGTGGCCCCGACGTCGGCGGCGTCGTAGATGTGCAGGACGCGCGGTTCTGCCGCCACCGCTCAGGCCTCCTGCCGGGCGAACAGACGGTCGACGGCCTGCTCCCAGCCCTTGATCTGGTGCTCGGAGGACAACTCGCGGGCGGCGTCGTGCGCGTTGGCCTTCCACCCGTCCACCAGCTGCGGCGTCAGGGTCTTGAGCACCTCCATCAGGGCCGCGGGCGTGAAGTCGGCGGTGACCGCGCCCAGCCCGTGCCGGCGCAGCAGCGTCTCCATGGCGGGCGAGGGCCCGATGATCAGCCCGGTGCGGGCCTGTACCGCCTCGAAGAACTTGTTCGGCAGGGCGTGGGCCAGGTTGAAGTTGGTGGGCGGGATGATGGAGATGGCGACGTCGTATTCGGCCACGGTGTCCACCAGCCGGTCATACGGGACCGGCTCGCGGAACCGCACCCGCGGCAGTTCCTCGCCGAGGGCCTTGAGCTCGGCCACGTAGGCCGGCTCGTTGGGCATCACGATCAGGTCCAGCTCCAGGTGCTCCGGCGCGCCGCGCATGGCCTCCATGATGTCTTCGATCTTGCGGTAGCGCTGTCCGGCGGAGCTGTAGATCATCCGGATCTTCGCGCCGGTGGGTCGCGGCTTCCGGTCCGCGTAGGGCGCGGCGTTGGTGACCACGCTGGCGGCGACGCCGAAGTCCTTGGTGTACTGCGCGGCGATGCCCTCCGCCACCGTGGTCACCGAGCGCACGGCCGGCAGGTAGGTGCGGCAGAGCCAGCGGACGTAGGGGGCGACCAGCGCCCGCCAGGCCGGCTTGTTGAAGTGCTCTTTCGGCGCGAACTCGTGCAGGTCGGCGTGGACGCCGTGGTCGGGTCGCAGGCTCAGCGCCAGCGGGACGGTGTTGGTGTCGTTGGCCAGGACCGCGTCGAAGCGCTGGCCTCCCAGCAGCTTCCGGGCCTGCGCGACGGCGGCGATGTTCCAATACACGTCCACATAGCGGCGCAGGGCGAGCCGCCGGGGATCGCGCGGCCAGCTGGCCAGCGCGGTGTCCAGCTCGAAGTGCCCGGCGACGCCGTCCGGCGCGGGGCCGTAGCCGCAGGTGAAGACCCGGTACTTGTCCTTGAACAGGGTGATCTGCTTGAGCACCCGCGGGTCGCTGCGCAGCGGCGAGAGCGAGAGGACCAGCAGGGATCGGGCATCAGTCACGGGGCTGCCTAACGTCGGGGCTGGCGGATTCCGGGGCGGCTGAGGAGCCGCTGGCCCCGGCGGGGCGTCCCGCCGCGGCGGCCGGGCTTGCCTGCAGCCGGGCATCGCGCAGCCGGCAGGCGGCGGTGAACGCGAGCGAGTTCAGGTTGGTCCGCAGCGGGGCTTCGCGCCGGGCGTTGTCCGGCCAGCGCCGGGTGAAGGTGCGCCGCAGCGCGCCGGCGGCCTCCCGCCGTCGTATCTCCGAGGCAAGGTCCGCTGCGGAGGCCGCATCCCGCAGGGCCAGCAGCAGCCGTTCGTCCGGGGCGCCCAGCAGGCGCGGCGCCCCGGGCGCGGCGTTGGTCAGGAAGCGGACGACGGCGGACATCGCCTCCCGGTCCTCGGCTCCCCAGGAGAAACCCGCACCGCGGCGCAGCGCCGCGCTGATGACGTGGCCGCGCAGCAGCTTCACCGCGATGGCCTCGCGCCGGGCACCCGCCAGCGACTGGAACCAGTCCCCGGACACCAGCGACTCGACGTCCTGGAACTGGGCGCGCAGCGGCAGCACCGCGGCGGTGACGCGTTCGTCCGCGTCCTGTCCCACCAGGTACGCCGGGGCGTGGGCCGGGTAGGCGATCCTTTCGCCGGAGAACCACAGGCGCAGGCCGAATTCCAGGTCCTCCCCGGTACGCAGCCCGTCGGTCAGCCGCAGGCCCAACCTGCCGACCGCCTCGCGCCGAATCAGTCCCAGCGGTGCCGTCCGGTAGGCCAGGCGGTCGCGCAGCGGATCCACCAGCGGGCCCCGGAACACGCGGGCGCGGGGCGTGAGGATGCGTGCGCCGGCGCGGTAGCGGAGGGGTGCGACGACGGCGACCGCGCCCGTGGCCTGCGCGGCGTCCAGCCAGGCGGACACCGAGCCGGGCTCCAGCGTGTCGTCGGATCCCATGATGCCGACGAATTCTGCCCGGGCCTGGTCCAGCCCGTGGTTGAACGGCCCGGCTGGGGACGGTATCCCGTCGGCCAGTTCCAGCACCCGGACGGTCTCCGGCAGGCCGGCCAGCTGCCCGCGCACGGGATTCGGGTCCATGTTGTGGCACACCACCGTGGCGCCGACGCGGCCGGGCGCTGCGGCCAGGACCGAGTCCACTGCGCGGCGGACGGGCCGGTCAGCGGTATGGACGGCGATCACGATCTCGGCTTCCGGACCGCTGTCGTGGCGGCCAAGGTTCTGCGGCACGCTCACGTCCCGTTCCCCGGGGGTGCCGCGTCGCTCGGTCCGGCCACGTCATCCGGCTTGGGCACCTCGTCCAGCGCGATGCGCCGGGCCAGCTTGGTGATCCGCTCCTCGAGTTGCCGGGTGCGCTGGAACGAGCTCGCCATGTAGATCAGGAAGCACACGATCAGCCCGTACAGCACCAGATCGGTGCCGCGGCCGATGCCCAGCGCATTCGCCACGGCGGTCAGAATGCCCGGGAAGAAGACGGACAGCGCGGCCATGACCGCGAAGAGCATCAGCAGGATGCGGCGCACGGCCTGGTGCCGAGCGTTTTGGCCGCCCCGCATCAGCGCCAGCGCGCCGAGGGCGACGGCCAGGACCAGGACGATTTGGACAACTATGAGCATGGGTTCACCGGAAGAAGAGGTCAGCGAGGATGTTGATGCCGTTGAGCAGGGACTGCCCCTTGGACTTGGAATATTCCGTGTAGACGATGTGTACCGGTTGTTCCACCACCCGGGCATCGAGGGCGGCGAACTGGTGGACCAGTTCGGAGGCGTGCGCCATCCGGTTTTGGGTCAGGTGGATCTTCCGGGCCACGTCGGCGGAGATGGCACGCAGCCCGTTGTGGGCATCGGTCAGGCGGTAGCCGGTGGAAATCCGGGACTGGATGGCCGCCGTCTGCAGGACCAGGCGCTTGAGCGCCGAGACCTCGCCCCGCCCATCGAGGAAGCGGGAACCGAGCACCACGTCCGCTTCGCCGGCCCTGATCCGAGCCAGCATCGCCGCGGCATCCTGGACCCGATGCTGGCCGTCCGCGTCGAACGTGATGACCGCGTCCAGCTGCGGATCCTGCACGGCATATTCGATTCCGGTCTGCAGCGCGGCGCCTTGGCCCAGGTTCACCGGATGGGCAACGACGACGGCGCCGGCCTTGCGGGCCAGGGCGGCGGAATCGTCGGTGCTGCCATCGTCCACGCAGACCACGTGGGGAAAGGTTTCGAGCAGCTCCTGAATGACTGAACCGACGACGGTGGCCTCGTTGTACATCGGCACGACGACCCAGCAGCGACTCACCCGCCTAGTATTCCACACAGGGAATGGTCACGGCTGTTCCGGCGGCGGCGGGCCCTGCCGTCCGGCGGCCGGCGGCTGGGCTGCCACGTCGCGATAGTGGCCGTCCAGCTCCCGCACGCTGCCCGCCAGGCTCCGCTGGTCCACCACGAACTTGCGCGCGTCGCGGCGCATGGCCAGGTACTCCGCGCTGCCCAGCTGCAGCAGTTGCTGCAACCCGTCCTGCAACTGGTTGTACTCGGCTTCCGGTGCCAGCAGTCCGGTGACGCCGTCGTCCATCATTTCGGGAATGCCCCCGCTGCGGTACGCCAGCACGGGAGTGCCGCACGCCTGGGCTTCCAGCAGCACCAGTCCGGCGGCCTCCCGGGCGCCGCCGGCTTCCTGGCTGGGGGCCACCAGGACATGTGCCCGTTGCAGCCAGGAGCGGATCGCGCTCCTGTCCTGGCGGCCCAGGTAGTCGATGTGCGGATGGCTGGCGGCCTGCTCGGCGACGGTGTCCCGCAAGGGCCCGTCCCCGATCACCACCAGCCGGTGCCGGGCCTTGCGCCAGACGGCCAGGGAGGCGTCCAACAGATCCCGGATGCCCTTTTGCGTGTTGAGCCGGCCGACGAAGAGCACTACCGGCACTTCATCGGCCTCGTAGCGGACCGGCTCGAAGTAGTCGGTATCGACGCCCTGGTAATGCACCCGGATTTTCGCGGTGTCCAAGTCCAGCTCCGCGGCGCGGCCGGCCATGTAGTTGCTGACCACCAGGATGCGGGTGCTGTGCGCCGCCGCGGCCAGGACGTTCCGGTGGTGCCACCGGGCCATCACCGTGTCCGCGGGATTCCCCAGCGAGACCATGTCGGAGCCGTGCATGGTGGTGATGAGCGGCGTCCCGGACACGATGGATGCCTTGACGGCGGGCGTCGACCAGGTGGCGAAGTGCTGATGGATGATGTCCGGTTCAAAGCGTCCCACTGCCACGGTCATGGCCGGCATGAAAGCGGGCATCATGAGCTCGCGGCGCCGGAAGCCCAGCCGCGGCACCGGAACGAAGTCCGTCACCGGGATCGTGACGGATGAATCCTCGATCTCGGCCACCAGCGTGAAGACACGGAAGTCGTGCCTGTCCTTCAACCGCTCGGCGTGCGCCGTGGCGAAGTACGTTGGCGGAATCCGCAACGTGCTCTTGGTGATGGCGATCTTCACGGGGCTCCCGGACCTTGGTGGGCTGCAGCCGGCTCGGTCCGGCTTATCGCCATCCTAGCCCGGCGTCCTGAACGCCACCCCGGGGCTGCGGGCCCCGCCCGGTCCCCTGCCGCGGCCCGGGGTCCGCAGGGCTGCCATGCGCCCGGCTGTCTTGGGCCGGAGGCCTGCAGCCCGGTCCCGCATCCTCCCCTCGCGCCGCGGTCCGGCGCGCCCGGTGCACCGTCGCGCCGCGGCGGACCGATTCCCGGACGGTAATCTTTCAGTGTCCGGCATTCGCCCGGCGTCAGCGACAAGGAGCAGTGGTGGCCCAGCAGATCCTGTGTATCTCGTTCTCGGATATCCAGGCCGACTCCCGGGTGCTGCGGCAAGTCAAGCTGTTGGCCGAAGCCGGTGAGGTCACCACGCTCAGCTACGGCAAGCGTCCCCCCGGAGCCACCCACCACCTCGAAATCGACGCGTCGCTGCCCTCGCTGCCGCAGACGCCGCTGGGTGTGCTGCTGTTGGCGCTGCGCCTGTATTCTGCGGTGGAGCTGGCTGCCCCCGCCATCAAGCAGGCCCGCGAACTGGTGGCGGGACGCCGCTTCGACCTGGTGGTGGCGAATGAGGCGCGCGCCCTGCCCCTGGCCCACGCCGTGGCGCAGGGGGCCCCGGTGTGGGGAGACATGCACGAGTGGGCGCCGGAGGAACGCTCCCATGTACTGCCCTGGCGGCTGCTGGTCGCGCCGTATATGCACAGGCTCTGCGCCAAGTACCTGCCGATCAGCGCCGCGGTCACCGCCGTTAACGGATCGATCGCCCGGATGTATGCGGATCAGTTCGGCTGCACGGTGGAGGTGGTCCGCAACGCGGGGCCGTTCCGATATCTGGACCCGTCGGCCCCCGTGCCGGGGAAGATCCGGCTGGTCCACAGCGGCGCCGCGGTACCCGGACGCAACCTGGAAGGCACCATCAACGCCGTAAAGCTGCTCGATGACCGCTTCACCCTGGATCTGTACCTGGTCAAGGCGCGCGACGGCGGGCGCTACTGGCAGCAGCTCAAGGACCTGGCCGATGGCGACGAACGCATCACCTTCCACGACGCGGTGCCGCCGGAAGAGCTGCCCGCCACGCTCAATGCCTACGACGTCGGGGTCTTTTCCCTTCCGCCGCAGACGATGAACCACAGGTTCATGTTGCCGAACAAGTTCTTCGATTTCGTCCAGGCGCGCCTGGCGCTGGTATTCAGCCCGTCCCCGGAGACCGCGGCCCTGATGAAGGCCTACGACCTGGGCGTGGTGACCGAGGACTTCAGTACCGAGTCGCTGGCCCGGGCGCTGGCGTCGCTGACCACGGAACAGGTGGACAAGTACAAGGCAAACGCCCACGGAGCCGCCGCGGCGCTCAGCTCGGCCGAGGACGAGGCCGTCACCAGGGGCATCCTCGCGGCCCTGCTGACGCCCTGACCGAGGCCGTCGCCGGAGCTATCCTTTCGGCGCTGTCGGAGCCTGGCCGCGCCACCGCCGGAGGCATTGCCGCGGCCCTGCCGACGCCCTGCCGGAGCCGGCGTCAGCGCGGCCGAAAGCCTTTCGCGGCACCCGCGACGGCTTCGGCGGCGCGGGCCCCCACGCTGCGCAGCGAGTAGTTCCGCTCGACCCAGTCCGACAGCCGGCGGCGCTCGGCGTCGTCCGGGGTCCGTTCCAGCGCCGCGGCCAGGGCTTCGGCCACCTGGCCGGCGTCCCAGTCCACGCTCTGGCCCAGCCCGTGGTCGGCCACCAGCTGCCGCAGCGGGCCGACGCCGGCGTAGACCACGGGCGTGCCGCAGCTCAGCGAGACGAAGGCCTTGGTGGCGAAGGCGAAGTCATAGCCGCGGGCCGGCCGCACGGAGGCCAGCCCCGCGGTAGCGGAGCGCAGCGCGCCGGCGATCGTGCCGCCGTCGGCCGTTCCCATGAAGCGGATGCGCTCACCCGCCGGTGCCGCCCGCCGGCGCAGCTCCTCCAACTCCACGCCGCCGCCGTACATCAGCAGCCGCGCGTGAGGGTACCGGTCCATGATCTTGAGGAATGCGTCCACGAACACGCCGGCGCCCTGGATTTCGGACATGGTGCCCGCGTAGACGAAGGTGGGGCCGGGGTGCGCATCCCGGGGCCCGTGCAGGCTGAAGGTGCCGGTGTCGATGCCGGTGCCCACCTCGGCCACCCTGGCGCGTCCGGAGGTCAGCCGCGCCAGCGCCTGGGTCACGCCGGTCGAGATGCTCAGGACGCCGGCTGCGCCGGTCACCACCCAGCGTTCCACTGCCCGCAGCACCTTGACCACCTGCGGGTGCACTCCGATTCCGGCCGCCGCATCGGAGCTGACGTCGGCGGAAAAGTACACGTAGGGACGGCGCCGCAGCGCGGCCGCGGCCCGGACCACCACGCCGGTGGTCGGCGGCGGCTCAACGAGCAGCACGTCGAAGGGTTTCTGCGCCAGCAGGCGGAAGAACAGCGGGATGTCGAAGCTGGCGTACTGCAGATAGCCCCGCACGGCGCCGCTGGCGTCCCGCAGCACGGGCCAGCGGAGGATCCGGGCGCCGTCGCCGCTGGTCCCCGCCGCGGCAGGGAGTCCCTTGGGGGGCCGGGTGGTGAGCACGGTTACCTGGTGGCCGGCCTCGGTCAGGGCCCGCACGGTGGCGGCCAGCCGGTAGGCGGCGGCGCCGGCCTCCGGTGCGTAGATCCGGGTGGCCAGCACGATCCGCAGGCCCATCAGGCGTGCAGCCCGATGGTGCGGGATTCCTTCGCGCTGGCGATCATGGCTTCGGCCACGCGCAGCGTGTTCAGCCCTTCCCGCATGGTGACGATGCTGGCCGCCGGGCGGCCGGGGCGGGCACCGCCGTCGTGCCGGGCAGCCGGGGAACCGGGCGGCAGTCCGCGGGTGGCGAGCACGGCGTCGCGGAAGGCCTCGTGTTCGACCTTCAGCGGTTCCCGCTTAGGGATGGCCAGGCGGGTGATGTTGCCTTCGGAGACGCCGCGGAAGTTGGCCACGGACTCCCACTCGGTGTTGATGGTGCCGTTTTCGTGGAAGGTCAGGTCGGCGGTCAGCGTGTCGGCCACGAAGGCGCCGCGTTCTCCGGTGACCACCGTGACGCGTTCCTTCGTCGGCGACAGCCAGTTCACCAGATGGCTGGTGATCACGCCGTTGTCCAGCAGGCCGGTGGCCGCCACCATGTCCTCGTGCTCTCGGCCGGTGCGGATGGTGGTGTTGGCGCTGACGGATGCGTAGCCGGCCTGTGCCAGCCAGGCGGTGAGGTCGATGTCGTGCGTGCCGAGGTCTTTGATCACGCCGACGTCTGCGATCCGCGCCGGGAAGGGGCCCTGCCGGCGGGTGGCGATCTGGAAGATCCGGCCGAGTTCGCCGGCTTCCAGCCGTGCGCGCAGCGACTGCAGCGCCGGGTTGTAGCGTTCGATGTGGCCGACGGCGCCGATCAGCCCGCGGGATTCGAACGCGTCCGCCAGCTTCTCGCCGCCCGCGACCGTGTCCGCGATCGGCTTTTCCACCATGGTGTGGATGCCGGCCTCGGCCAGGGCCATTCCGACTTCCACGTGCAGGCCGGTGGGCACCGCGCACATGGCGATGTCGATCCCGGCCCCGATCAGCTCCTCGACGCCGCCGAAGACGGGCAGGCCGGGCGCCGCGCCGTGCGGGTCGCCGTACGCGTCGGCCACGGCCACCAGTTCCACGCCCTCGGTTTCGCGGAGCACCCGGGCGTGGTGGCGGCCCATCATGCCCAGGCCGATCAGCCCGGCGCGCAGCACGTTCTTGCCGTTCCCCGCCATGCTCACGCCCCTGCCTTCGCGAGGGCGTTGACCGCCGTGGCGATCCGGTCCAGGTCCTCGGCGTCGAGGGAGGGATGCACCGGCAGCGAGAGCACCTCGGCGGCCGCGGCCTCGGTCACCGGCAGGTCCGCGGCGACGTTAAAGGAGGGCAGCCGGTGGTTCGGGATCGGGTAGTAGACCCCGGACCCGATGTTGTATTCGTCCTTCAGCGCCGCGGCGAACCGGTCGCGCTCCCCCGCGCCGATCCGCACGGTGTACTGGTGGTACACGTGGACCGCCCCGGCTGCCACCTTCGGCGTGCCCACGCCGTCCAGGTTCGCGTCCAGGAACGCGGCGTTGGCTTGGCGCCGTTCGGTCCAGCCGAGGACCTTGCCCAGCTGCACACGGCCGATCGCGGCGTGCAGGTTGGTCATCCGGGCGTTGAAGCCGACCAGTTCGTTTTCGTATTGGCGTTCCATGCCCTGGTTGCGCAGCAGCTGCAGCCGGCGCGCTAGGTCGTCGCTGCCGGTGGACACCATGCCGCCCTCGCCGGAGGTCATGTTCTTGGTCGGGTACAGGCTGAACATCGCGAACTCGCCGAACGTGCCCACCGGCCGGCCGCGCAGCGACGCGCCGTGGGCCTGGGCGGCGTCCTCGAAGAGCAGCAGCGACTTCTCCGCGGCGAGCCTGCCGAGCCCGTCCATGTCGGCCGGGTGGCCGTACAGGTGCACCGGCATGACGGCCTTGGTCCGCGGCGTAATGGCTGCGGCGACCGCGTCCGGGTCCAGGCAGTAATGCTCCGGCTCGATGTCGGCGAACACCGGGGTGGCGCCGGTCAGGGCCACCGAGTTCGCGGTGGCCGCGAAGGTAAAGGACGGGACGATGACCTCGTCGCCCGGGCCGATGCCGGCGGCCAGCAGGCCCAGGTGCAGGCCGGAGGTCCCGGAATTGACCGCCACGGCGTGCCGGCCGTCCAGCAGCAACTGCGAGAACTCCCGCTCGAAGGCGGCGACCTCCGAGCCCTGGGCGAGCATCCCGGAGGCCAGCACGGCGTCCACCGCGGCCCGTTCCTCGTCCCCGATGATGGGCTTGGCCGCCGGTATGAAGTCCTTGCTCACAGCTGTTCTCCTCCGGTTTCGTCCGAAACTTCGTGCAACACGCCCTCGTCCTCCCGGTACCGGGCGCCGGTCGCCGGGCACTCCCACCCGGATGGGTCCGCCGGGTCCTGGACCAGCCGCTGTCCGGCCCGGCCCACCCAGCCGATCCGCCTGGCCGGAACCCCGGCCACGAGGGCGTAGTCGGGCACGTCGCGGGTGACCACGGAGCCTGCCGCCACGGTGGCCCAGGCGCCGATAGTCACCGGGGCCACGCAGACCGCCCGCGCGCCGATCGACGCGCCGTCGCGGATGTCCACGCCCACCGGCGTCCAGTCGTCGGCGCTCTTCAGCGACCCGTCCGGGGCGACCGCCCGCGGGTAGGTGTCGTTGGTCAGCACGACCGCCGGTCCGATGAACACGCCGCGGCCCAGCCGCGCCGGCTCGTACACCAGCGCATAGTTCTGGATCTTGCAGTTGTCCCCGGCCTGCACCCCGGTGCCGATGTAGGCGCCCCGGCCCACGATGCAGTTCTCTCCCAGCACGGCGCCCTCGCGGACCTGCGCCAAGTGCCAGATCTTCGTGCCCTCGCCCAGCCGGGCGGCGTCGGCGACGTCCGCCGAATCGGCGATGAACGCCATGGGTTCCCTCTTTCCGCTCACGACCGCTGCTCCACCATCCATTGCGTCTTCGCTCCGGCCCTCATGCCTTGCCGATCACCCGGTACGCCACGCCCGGCCACCGTTCGGCCGAGCTGACCCGCCGGCCGTCGACGAACACCTTCACGCCGGGAAGGTCGTCCGGTCCCAGCTGCGCATATTCGGCGTGGTCGGCCTGCACCACCGCGGCGTCGGCCGGCTCGCCCAGCCGGTAGGGCGTGAAGCCCAGGGCGGCGAGCTCGCCGTCGCTGAACATCGGATCATGCACGACGGCGGTGCCGCCCCGCGCGTTGATCGCCTCTACCGCGCCGAACACCCCGGAGAACGCCGTCTCCTTCACGCCGCCGCGGTAGGCAGCGCCCAGCACGGCCACGCGCGCGCCGGCCAGGTCGCCGTACGCACCCTCCAGCAGGCCGATCGTGTAGTCCGGCATGCCCGCGTTCGCGGCCCGGGCCGCAGCCACCACCGTGGCCGACGGATCGTTCCACAGGTACAGCCGCGGGTACACCGGGATGCAGTGCCCGCCGACGGCGATGCCGGGCTGGTGGATATGGCTGTAGGGCTGGGAGTTGGACGCCTCGATCACCTGGTAGATGTCGATCCCGGCGGTCGCGGCATAGCGGGCGAACTGGTTCGCCAACCCGATGTTCACGTCCCGGTAAGTGGTCTCGGCGAGCTTGGCCAGCTCGGAGGCCTCGGCCGAGCCCAGGTCCCAGACGCCGTTGCCGCGCGCCAGGTCCGGGCGGTCGTCGAAGTCCAGCACCGCCTCGTAAAACTCCTGCGCCGCCGCGGCACCGGCCCCGGAGAGCCCGCCGATGAGCTTGGGATACTTCCGCAGGTCCTCGAACACCCGGCCGGTCAGCACCCGCTCCGGGGAAAAGACCACATGGAAGTCCTCGCCCTCGACCAGGCCGGAGCCGGCCTCGAGCATCGGCTTCCACCGGGTCCGGGTGGTGCCTACCGGCAGCGTGGTCTCGTAGGAGACCAGGGTGCCCGGCGTCAGGTGCCGAGCCAGCTCCTGCGTGGCAGCATCCATCCAGCCGAAGTCGGGCTTGGCCTCCGCGTCCACGAACAGGGGCACCACCAGCACCACGGCGTCTGCTCCCGGCACCGCGTCCGCATAGTCGGTGGTCGCCCGCAGCCTGCCCGCCGGCACCAGCTCGGCCAGCCTGTCCTGGAGCCCCGCCTCCCCCGGGAACGGCTCGCTGCCCGCGTTGACCAGGTCGACCACGGCGGGGTTGACGTCCACGCCGACGACCTCGTGCCCCTTCGAGGCGAACTGGGCGGCCAACGGCAACCCGATCTTTCCCAGAGCAATGACAGCGATCTTCAAGAGCAAAGGCCTTTTCTCGTTGTGTCGGTGTGTCGGCCCTTCGGCCCAGAGTCAAGGGTATCGCTTGTTCGCGTCAGCCTCCGGTACCGCAGGTTATCCACATACCGGAAGCCGAACAGTAAAATAGCGCGCCCTTCGGCCTAGGTTCCTTGTCATGGTCCTTCATCTGACGCTGGTGGCGGCCCCCGGCCTTCCGGCCACCGCGGCGGCCTGGGTCGCGGCGCATGCCGATGCCGTCGCGGGGCTGGAGTCGGGAAGCAGCGCCGCGCCGTTGGCTGCCTGGCTGGGCGGGCGCCTGCCCGGGGCGGCCTTCACGGTGGCCGGACGGAGGCTGTCCTCCCTCGCCGCCGGCGTGTCCCCGCTGGTCGATGGCGCCGTCGTCGTCTGCGCCCCGGACGCGGTGGTGGTGCCGTGCCGGGAACCGCCCGCGCTGCCGCCGCTGCTGCTGGCCGTCACCGCCGGCCCCGACGCCGGCCGGTTGTTCACCCTCGGGCGCGGCAGCTTCAGCGTCGGCCGCCATGCCTGCACGCTGACCGTCGCGGATCCGGCGCTCTCGAGGCTGCACGCCACCGTGGACGTCACCGACCGCCAGGTGATGCTGCGCGACGCCGGGTCGTCCAACGGCATCGTCTGGCGGGGCAGGCGCACCCGGCAGGTCGTGCTGCAGGCCGGCCGCAGCGTGCGGATCGGCGGCAGCCGGCTGCGGCTGGTCGTGGGCAGCGAACCGGACGAACCGTTCCGACCGGACACGGACCTGGCCGATCCGGTGCCCGTGGCTGAAAAGCCTCCGGAGCAACGGGCCAAAACGGCGTTGCTGCTGGCCGGGCTTCCGTTGCTCGCCGGGCTCGCGCTGGCCCTGCTGACGGGCATGTGGTTCTTCCTGGTCTTCAGCGCCATGTCCCCAGGGCCCCAGACCTTCGCCGCCTTCTCCGTGGCTCGCATGAAGCGGTCCATGAAACGCCGATTTCCAGCCATCTGAATCACCTTCTTGCTCAGAAG
>NZ_JBNHGE010000019.1:0-57434 GCF_059090935.1 Arthrobacter sp. Y3223166
CGCGGCGGCACCGCGGCCGAAGAGCGGGCCCGTGCCGCCGCCGCGGCCCCGGCGCTGGTGCGCGGTTCGGTGTGGAAGTCCGGCCTCGCCTGGCATGTGACGGTGTACATGGGGTTGCAGTCGATGACCTTCTACATTCTCATCACGTGGCTGCCCACTCTGGAACGTTTTCACGGCCGCGGGGACCTGGCCTCCGGCTGGGACCTCATGTTGTTCCAGCTGATCGGCGTGGTATCCAGCCTGCTGACCCCCGTTGCCCTGCGCGGGCCGACCCAGCGCCTGGCCGCCTCGCTGCCGCCCCTGGTGGTGGTGGCAGGCGGCCTGGGCATGATGCTGATGCCGCAGGTCATGCTGTTCTGGGTGCTGGTGGCGGGCTTCGGCTGCGGCAGTTCCCTGGTCACCGCGCTCTCGCTCTTCGGCTTGCGCACCCGCACCCACCGCGAAGCCGGCGCCCTCTCCGGGATGGCCCAGTCGATCGGCTACCTGCTGGCCGCCGCCGGTCCGCCGATTTTCGGCGGGCTCTTCGCCGCCACCGGGGCTTGGGAAACCTCCCTGGCGCTGCTGTGCCTGATTGCCGTGGCG
The DNA here is from genome assembly GCF_059090935.1 of Arthrobacter sp. Y3223166. Taxonomy (NCBI): domain Bacteria; kingdom Bacillati; phylum Actinomycetota; class Actinomycetes; order Micrococcales; family Micrococcaceae; genus Arthrobacter; species Arthrobacter sp. Y3223166. The sequence goes on from NZ_JBNHGE010000019.1 coordinate 583, forward strand.
CAGGCGGCCATCGGGCTGCTGGTTGGACGGGACCGCTTCGCCTTCACCCCGGTGAGCCCCACAGCGCCGGCCGCGTGAGCCCCGCAGCGCCGGCCGCCTGAGCCCCGCAGCGCCGGCCGGGTGAACGGGCAAGCGACCTGTCGGGCGGCCGCCTACATGCCCTGGCGGTAGGTCTCCAGCTGCCGGAACCGGCGCTGCAGCGACTCGCGCCGGTGCTCGTCCTCGCCGGCGGTGAGCTCGATGTGGCGGCGGCCGAAGCGCCACAGCAGCAGATCGTCCAGCAGGCGGTCCGGTCCGGGGGAGTAGCGGTGTTCCAGGGCGGCGCGGACATCCGTGATGGTTTCCGGATTCAGCAAGGCCGCCAGCTCGGTCGTGGTCTTCAGGCCGTGCGCCGCCAGCAGCTCCGCCGCCCAGCCCCAGTCGTCGTCGGACTTGCGGTCCACGTGCGGCAGCAGGGTCTGCCAGACCTCGCGGACCCGGCGGGGGGTCAGCGGCGCGGCGCCTTCGCCCTCTTCGTCCCAGTAGCCGGTGACGGTTTCGTAGCGATCGTGGAGTTCGGCGAAGGCCGATTCGACCGCTTCCAGCATGGCGGCCGTGGCCGTGAACTGGCGGTCGAAATAGGGGCTCCAGGCACGCGGGTCAGCGGACTTGAAGCGGATATCGTGCTCCAATTCCGACCAGGCGTGCGAAAGGATCGTACGGATTTGTACTTCGAAGAGGTAGCTGCCGGTGGCGCGGGCAGGTTCACCCAGGGCCTGCTGGTACGCCTTCACCGCGTTGTTCTGCAGCGTGCGCAGGATCAGGTGTCGGCTGGCGTACCCATAGGTGCCTGACTCGATCGAGCCGATATCCTTCTCCCGGTCGGCACGGCAGTCGAAGTCGCTGCGCTGGCGCTTGATCAACGCTGCGGCCTGCCGGATCTGGTGCGGCAGGCTGACGATCACCCGCACGCCCACCAGATCCTGGATTTCGCGCAGCGGATCGGGGAATTCCAGCGCCGGGGCGCCGCCGGGTTCGGCCGGCTGGAGCATCCGCGACGCCTTGTCGCGGAAAGACTCCACGCTCTTGGTCCGGGCCGTGACGAACAGCGGCGTGAGTTCGGCGGTGCGGAAGATGTTGCGGATGTCCGACTGCAGCTGCGAGGTGACCGTTTCCAACGCCGGGCGAACCCGCTCGTAGTGCGCCGTGCTGGCTTCCACCTGCGGGCGCAGTTGCTCATCCAACCGATCCCAATGCATGCCCATGCTCCTGGCTCTCCTGCGGTAGCTTCATGCGGTAAGTGAACAACCTACCAAGACAGCGGCCGCGGAACGTATCCGCAGGATGCCGGGAGCGGACCGCAGGCCGCGGCCCGTCCCGGCAGGCCCGCGGCGAACGCGCATAGCCCCGGCGCGCCCGCCGCGCCCGCTCAGCCCGCCGCGTGCGTGTCCGCCAGCTCCAGCACCTCGTCCAGGACGGCCAGGCCGGTGCGCGCATCCTCCGCACTGATGTTCAGCGGCGGCACCACATGGATCCGGTTGAAGTTGGCGAACGGCAGCAGCCCACGGGACTTGCAGGCCGCGATCAGCTCGTTCATCTCCGGGCTGGAGGAACCGTACGGCGCCAGCGGCTCGCGCGTGGCCCGGTCGCGCACCAGTTCCACCGCCCAGAAGGCCCCGACGCCGCGGACCTCGCCGACCGACGGGTGCTTGGCCGCCAGCTCGGCAAGCCCCGGGCCGAACACCGTGGTGCCCAGGTCCGCTGCATGCTCGACCATCTTCTCGTCCCGCATCGCGTTGATCGTGGCCACCGCCGCGGCGCAGGCCAGCGGGTGCCCGGAATAGGTCAACCCGCCGGGGTACGCGCGGTGGGCGAAGGTCGCGTAGATCTCCTCGGAGATCGCCACGCCGCCCAGCGGCACGTAGCCGGAGTTCACGCCCTTGGCGAAGGTGAGCAGGTCCGGCACCACGCCGGCGTGGTCGATGGCGAACCACTTGCCGGCACGGCCGAACCCGGCCATCACCTCGTCGGCGATGAACACGATCCCGTATTTGGTCGCCAGCTCGCGGACACCCTGGAGGTAGCCGGGCGGGGGCACCATGATCCCCGCCGTTCCCGGAATGGACTCCAAAATGATCGCGGCAAAGCGGTCGGCGCCCTCCAGCTGGATCGTGGTTTCCAGATGTTCCAGCGCGCGCTGGCATTCCTGCGCCTCGTCCGCGGAGTGGAACTGGCTGCGGTACAGGAAGGGTGCGTGGAAGTGGACCGTGCCGGCGTTGCCGTAGTCGTTCGCCACCCGCCGCGGGTCGCCGGTGATGTTGACCGCCAGCGCCGTCCCGCCGTGGTAGGAGCGGTAGGCGGAAAGCACCTTGTAGCGGCCGGTGTGGAGCCGGGCCATCCGGACCGCGTGCTCCACGGCGTCCGCGCCGCCGTTCGTGAAGAAGACCCGGTTCAGGTCCCCGGGGGTCAGCTCGGCGATCAGGCGCGCGGCCTCGGACCGGGCGGCGTTTGCATGCTGGGGTGCCACGGTGCACAGCAGCCCGGCCTGCTCCTGGATGGCCGCGACCACCTTGGGATGCTGGTGGCCGATATTGGTGTTGACCAGCTGCGAGGAGAAGTCCAGCAGCCGGTTGCCCTCGCCGTCCCAGACCCAGGACCCCTCCGCCCGGGTGACAACCATGGGCGTGATCTGTTCCTGGGCGGACCAGGAATGGAACACATGCTGCCGGTCCAGCTGATAGGCGCGGCGGCCGGCTTCCAGTTCCGCCGGGCTCAACGGTGTGCCTGTGGTGGTGGTCATGGCTCTCTCCTCCTAGATGTTCTGCGGGAAGCCGAGGTTGATGCCGCCGTGGCTCGGATCCAGCCAGCGCGAGGTCACAACCTTGCCGCGGGTGAAGAAGTGCACGCCCTCGGAACCATGCGCATGGCTGTCACCGAACAGCGAGTTCTTCCAGCCGCCGAACGAGTAGTACGCCATGGGCACCGGGATCGGCACATTGATCCCCACCATACCCACCTGCACCTCGTTCTCGAAGCGGCGGGCGGCACCGCCGTCGTTGGTGAAAATCGCCGTGCCGTTGCCGTACTGATTCCCGTTGATCAGCGCCAGCCCTTCGTCGTAGCCCGGCACCCGCACCACCGACAGGACCGGTCCGAAGATCTCATCCGTGTAGATGGACATCTCCGGTGTCACCCGGTCGAACAGCGTCGGGGCCAGGAAGAAGCCGTCGCCCTCCGCATCCGGCTCCACGCTGCGCCCGTCCAACACCAGTTCGGCGCCTGCTTCAACGCCTGCCGTGATGTAGCCGGCCACCTTGTCCCGGTGAGCCGCCGTGATCAGGGGGCCCATGTCCGTGCCGCGCAGGCCGTCGCCCACGCGCAGCTTTGCGGTCCGCTCGGCGATCTTGGCCACCAGTTCGTCCGCGACGGATTCCACTGCCACCACCGCGGAGATCGCCATGCAGCGCTCGCCGGCCGCGCCGTAGCCGGCGTTCACCGCGGCATCCGCGGCAAGGTCCAGGTCGGCATCGGGGAGCACGAGCATGTGGTTCTTGGCCCCGCCCAGCGCCTGCACCCGCTTGCCGGAGGCCGTGCCGCGCTCATACACGTAGCGGGCGATCGGCGTCGATCCGACGAAGGAAACGGACTTGATCTCAGGGTGCTCCAGCAGGGCGTCCACGGCTTCCTTGTCGCCGTGCACCACGTTGAAGACGCCGTCGGGCAGCCCGGCTTCCTTCCACAGCTCGGCCATCCAGTTGGCGGCCGTGGGGTCCTTTTCGCTGGGCTTCAAAACCACGGTGTTGCCGCTGGCGATCGCCACCGGGAAGAACCACATGGGTACCATCGCGGGGAAGTTGAAGGGGGAGATGATCGCCGCCGGCCCCACCGGCTGCCGGATCGAGTGCACGTCCACTTTGGTGGAGGCGTTCTCCGTGTAGCCGCCCTTCAGCAGGTGCGGGATGCCGCAGGCGAATTCCACAACCTCCTGCCCGCGCGACACCTCGCCGAGCGCGTCGTCCAGCACCTTGCCGTGTTCGGCGGTGATGATGGCGGCCAGTTCGCCCTTGCGCGCGTTCAGCAGCTCGCGGAAGTTGAACAGGATCTGCATGCGGCGGGCCAGCGACGTGTCGCGCCAGGCCGGGAACGCTGCCGCCGCCGCCTGCACCGCTTGATCGACGACGGCGGTGCTGGCGAGGGCGACGCGGGCGGAGACTTTGCCGGTGGCCGGGTTGCTCACGTCGCCGAGTCGGCTGTCGGGCTGCGGGGCCGTGTAGGTCCCCTGGATCCAGTGCTGGATGGTCTGCATGGTTCTCCTTGTTTCGAGTTGTTGCCCGCACTTGGCCCCCGGCCAGGAAGTGAACGGGGACACGTGCGATGGGTCTTCCCCTATCCTCGGGTGCCCCGTCCGCCCGTGCCACTGACACTCTGTCGGAAGATACGCGTTGGGGCTTACACTGTGTCAATGCAGCTGAGCGTGCGGGACGTACTCGACCTCGAGGTGGTGCGGGCCGGCGAACCCGAGGTCCTCTCGGGCGCCGACGCCTTGGCCTCGCCCGTCCGCTGGGTCCACGTGGCCGAGTTGCGGAGCCTTGCCGGCCTCCTGGAGGGCGGCGAGCTGGTCCTGACCACCGGCCTGGCGTTCGAGGACTCCGCCGCCGAAGCCACCCGCTACCTCGCCGAGCTGGCAGCGGCAGGGGCCGCCGCCGTCATCGTCGAAATCACCGCCCAGAGGCCCCGGGCCGCCGCCGCACTGCGCGAGGCCGGCCGCACCGCCGGCCTGCCGGTCATCCTGGTGACCCGCCGCATCCGATTTGTGGAGGTCACCGAGGTGGTGCACCGCATGCTGGTGGCCGGACAGCTGGCGCAGCTGGAGCGATCGCGCCAGGTGCACGAGGTTTTCACCATGCTCAGCCTGGAGAACGCCCCGCCGGAGGAGATTGTGGCCCGGGCCGCCGAACTGATCAATGCTCCCGTGGTGCTGGAAGACGTGGCCCATCTGGTGCTCGCTTTCGCCCCGGCCGGCATGCCTGCTTCGGAACTGCTCGACGGCTGGGCCGAACGCTCGCGCCTGGTGCACTATCGCGAGGAGACGGCCCGTGCCGGCTCGGCAGGCTGGCTGCAGGCGCCGGTGGGACTGCGCGGCCAGCGCTGGGGCCGCCTCGTGGTGCCGGTGGCAGGCGAACCGTTGGCCGGCGGGCGGGCGGACGGGACTGCCGAAACCGCCGACGCCGACGCCGCCATGGTGCTGGAACGGGCCGGCCAGGCCCTGACCATCAACCGCATGGCGGAACGGGACCAGCGCGAACTTGCCCATCAGGCCCGCTCCGGCCTGCTGCACGAACTCCGCCGGCCCGGCGCACTGGAAGAGCCCGAGGCCCTGGCCCGAGCTGCGGCCCTGGGGCTGGCGTCCGCTCCGGTCTACCTGCCGGTGGTGTTCCAGCTGGCGCGGCCTGCCGCCGAAGAACCGATCGAACTGCAGCGGCGGGAGCGGGCGCTGCTGGACTTGCTGAACAGTGTGGCCGCGGCCGCCCGGGTGTCGGTGCTGGCAGCCAGCCTGCAGGCCGGCTCCATCGGGCTGCTGGTCTCGGTGCCGGCCAGGCAGCTGGAAGACCCCGTGCTGGAACGGCTGTGCGGCCAGTTGGCCGAGCAGACCAGCCCCGACTGGACCGTGGGGGTTGGCCGCGGCCGGCAGGAGCTGCTGGCCGCTGCCGCGGGGATGGACGAAGCGGCACATGTGGCCGAGGCCGCGGCCGGGCTCGGCACCGGCAAACGGTTCTACCGGTCTTCGGACGTCCGGTTGCGCGGCGTGCTCTCCCTGCTGCGCGACGATCCGCGCGTGGCCGCCTTCGCCGACGCCGAACTCGCCGCCGTCGCCCACGACCGCGACGCCCTGGACCTGCTGCAGCGGTACCTGGAGGCCGGTGGCAACAAGGCCCGGCTCGCGCGCGACGGTTACCTCAGCCGCCCCACGCTTTATGCGAGGCTGGCGCGCCTGCAGGAGCAGCTCGGCGTCCCGCTCGAGGACGCCGAGTCGCGGACGTCGCTGCACGTGGCCCTGCTGCTGCACAGGATGCGCGGATGACCGACCGGCCCGGCGCAGGCTAGGCCGGCAGCGAACCCTTGCCAGCGGTGGCCGACCGGCCGATATGGTGGAGGCATGAGCCAGAGCAGCGACACGGCGGAGTTCAGCACCAAGGGCGCCTACGTCCACAGCGGCGAAGAGTTCGACCGGGACACGAACTACATCGAGGACCGGATCGTGGCCGATCCCGATGCCGTGCGTGCCTCGGACGGGCCGACCGGCGGCACCATCGGCAACCCGAACGGCGGCCTCGGCGACGGCGCCAAAGCCTGGCCGGTTGAGGCCGGCCGCTACCGCCTGGTCGCCGCCCGCGCCTGCCCCTGGGCCAATCGCGCCATCATCGTCCGGCGCCTGCTCGGGCTCGAGGACGCCATTTCACTCGGCCTGCCCGGCCCCACCCACGACGCCCGTTCCTGGACCTTTGACCTGGATCCCGGCGGCCGGGACCCGGTTTTGGGCACCGAGCGCCTGCAGGAGAACTACTTCAAGCGCTTCCCGGACTACCCCCGCGGCATCACCGTGCCGGCCATCGTGGACGAGGCGAGCGGCGCCGTCGTCACCAATGATTACCCGCAGATGACCCTGGACTTCTCCACCGAGTGGAAGGAGCACCACCGCGAGGGCGCGCCGGACCTGCTGCCGGCCGACAAACTCGAGGAGATGCAGCCGGTCATCAAGCGCATCTACACCGAGGTCAACAATGGCGTCTACCGCTGCGGTTTCGCCGGGTCGCAGGAAGCCTACAACGCCGCCTACGACCGGCTCTGGGCGGCCATGGACTGGCTCGAGGAGCGCCTCACCAGCCGGCGCTACCTGATGGGCGACACGATTACCGAAGCCGACGTCCGCCTCTTCACCACGCTGGCCCGCTTCGACGCGGTCTACCACGGCCACTTCAAGTGCAACCGGAACAAGCTGACCGAGATGCCCGCGCTGTGGGGCTACGCCCGTGACCTCTTCCAGACCCCGGGCTTCGGCGACACCACCGACTTCGTGCAGATCAAGCAGCACTATTACATCGTGCACGAGGACATCAATCCCACCCGGATCGTCCCGCAGGGCCCCGAGCTCTCCGGCTGGCTGACCGATCACGGCCGCGAGGCCCTCGGCGGCAGCCCCTTCGGGGACGGCACCGCACCGGGTCCGGTGCGCGAATCCGAACGTGTCACCGCCGGCCACAACCCGCTCTACCCCGCTTAGCAGCATGTCCCGCGGGGTGCATGACGACGGCGGTGCCCGCCTGGGCGCGGGGACCGTCGAGGACCGCCCCGCGGGCGGCGTCCGCCTCGACGCGGGCGCCCTCGATGACGGCCCCGCGGGCGTAGCCCGCGCCGAGCCGCGCGACGCCGGCCGTTCCGGCCACCGCACCGCCCGGCCCCGCATTGCCGTCAGCTACGCCCGGGACGCCGCGTCGCATCCCGTCTGGTTCTCTGACGTCCTGGCCTCTCTGGCCCGGCACGCGGCCGCAGGCCTGGAAGCCGCCGGCGCGAATCCCGTCGTCGTGAATTCCGCGTCGGGCCACGTCTTCAGCGCGCTCGACTATGACGGCGTGGTCATCCTGGGCGGCGGGGACGTGGACCCGGCCCGCTACGGCGGCGACACCGACGAAAAAACCGTCCACGGCGTGGACACGGCCGCCGACGAGACCGAGATCGACCTGGTCAAGGGGGCTATTGCCAACGGCCGGCCGGTCCTCGGCATCTGCCGCGGACTCCAGCTGATCAACGTCGCCTTCGCCGGCACCCTCTTTGAGGATCTGGGCCCGGAGTCGTTCCACAAGATACATCGGCCGCAGCCGCCCATGGCCAGCCATCCGGTGCGGATTGCCCCCGACAGCCTGCTGGCGGCGGCGCTCGGCACCGGCGAAGTCGCGGTCCAGTCCGGCCATCACCAAGCGGTGCGCCGGTTGGGTGACCGGCTCCGCGTCGTGGCCACTGCGGCCGACGGCGTGGTGGAAGCCGTGGAACTCGCCCGCCCCGATGAAGGCTGGCTGCTGGCGGTCCAGTGGCACCCCGAAGAACCCGGGTCGCCCGAAGGGCAGTTACAGGCGCTGCTCAAGCCCTTCGTCGAGGCGTGCCGGAAGACGACCGCCGGCCTGGGCTGACAGGGGCCGGCACTAAGCCAAATGCCTCTCGGCGTAGGCCTTCATGGCATCCCGCACGAAAGACGCGCCGGCCTCGCCGCCGTAGTTGGCGCCGAACCGCGGGTCGGCCACGTACATCTCGCCCAGACCGGTGAAGTAACCGTAGGACACCTGCTGGCCGCCGTTGGCACTGGAAAGCCAGTCGAACTGGCGCTGCGCCAGGGCCTGAGCCTCCGCGCTGTGGGCGGCTACCCCGGCCTGGCTGGCCGCGACCCAGTCGGCCATCAGCTGGCGGGACCGTTCCGTCCAAGCCTTCCGCTCCGCGTCGGACATCCCGCGCCACCACTTGTCGCCCTTGGCATACGCATCCTTGCCCCAGCGCTCTTCGACCTCCTGCTTGTACTGCGTGTGGTCGAATCCGTCGAACATTTCACTGGCCACGAGATCCTCACCCCTTTCTGTCTTGTCGATGGTGGTCTTGACGGAGGCGATCTGCCGTTCCAGGCGATCGCGCTCCTGCAGGAGCAGTTCCAGGTGAACGCGCAGGGCGGCCGACGCGTCCCGGGTGCCCTCGAACACCTTGCCGATCTCCGGCAGCCCCAACCCGAGCTCCCGCAGCAGCAAAATGCGCTGCAACCGAAGGAGGGCTCCGTCGTCGTAATAGCGGTAGCCGTTGTGGCCGATACGGCTCGGCTCAAGCAGGCCAATGTCCTGGTAATGCCGGAGGGTTCTGCTGGTTGTTCCCGCCGCCTTGGCGACCTCCTGGATCGAGTATTCGCCCCGTCCAACCTGCGGTGCTGTTCCCATGGCAACCACTATGGAGCTTGACGCAGCGGCAAGGTCAAGTGGTCCGGTGCGGCGGTTCCCTGGCCGTCCGGGATAGCATCGGCAGGTGCACACCGACCGGCCCGCAGATTCTCCCCGAGGCCCCGGCGGCGGTGCCTCCCCGCCCGGCGGGCAGAACGTGGCGCACCGCCAAGGCATTCGGATATCAGCGCCGCTGGCGTTGTTCCTGGCGTCGTTGGCAGGGGTCGGACTGGCCATGCAGAGCCGCCTCAACAGCCAGTTGGGCATCGAGCTGGGGGACCAGGTGGGAGCGGCCCTGGTCAGTTTCGGTACCGGGTTGGCGGCCGTTCTGCTCTTCACACTCGTGCACCCGTCGGTGCGGGGCAAGCTGCGCGCCGTTCCCCGGCTCCTGCGGCAGCGGGCCTATCCGCGCTGGTACCTGGGGGCCGGGTTGGTCGGCGCCTTCTACGTGTTCGCCCAGGCGGCCACCGTCGGGCCGATCGGGTTGTCGCTGTTCACCATCGCCATTGTGTCCGGCCAAATGGCTTCCGGCCTCCTGATGGACCGGTGGGGGATCGGGGCCGGACGGAAAATCGCGGTCAGCGGCGCCAGGTTCGCCGGCGCGGCGCTGGCTTTCCTGGCCTCGCTCATTGCCGCCAGCGCCCACCTCGGAACGTCAAGGACCGCGGGGCTGCTCGTACTGTTCATGCTGATCCCGCTGGTGGCCGGGTTGATGCAGAGCGTGCAGCAAGGCGTTCTCGGCCAGGTCGGCGCGGCACACGGCAGCCCGGTGATTTCCACGCTGCTGAACTTCGGGGTGGGGACGGTCGCCCTGCTGGCGGTCTGGGCCGCCCAGGCGCTGATGACCGGGCGAACCGACCTGATCACCGGCGACTGGTGGCTGTACCTGGGCGGGCCGCTCGGAACCTTGATCCTGGCCGCCGGCACCGTCGCGGTGGCCAGCACCGGCGTGCTGCTGACCACACTGACGGTGATCGGCGGGCAACTGGTGGGTGCGCTGGTGTTGGATCTCTTCTGGCCCTCCGCGGGGAGCGCGGTCGGGCCGCAGACGCTGGTGGGCATCGGGCTGACGGGCGCCGGGCTGCTGATTGCTGCCCGTTCCGGCCGCGCACGCCGTTCCGGCCGCGTTCGCTAGGTAGGTCGGGCGCCGCGGGCGGACCGGCAGCGCACGTCAGGAAGGCCGGTGCCGCGGGCGGCCTGGCGACGCAAGACAGGAAGGCCGGTGCCGCGGGCGGCCCGGCGGTGGGCGGCGCTACCATGGCCCAATGGACGACGGCGGTGCCTCCTGCGGCCCGGTGCGCTCGGTCTTCGGAGCGGATCCGGAGAGCCGAGCGGCCCTGGCCGTCCTGCAGATGCTGCGCGACCTTGAGCCATGGCTGCTGCGGGACGGGGCCGCCGTCGAGCAGGGGTCCGCGCTGGCGCTGCTGGACGATCAATTCGCCGCGGTCCACAGCGTGAGCAGCCTGCTGAACCAGTCCTTGGCCGCGGCGACGGACAATGTGCTGGCGCTGCGCCGGCTGCTGTTCGAGGAACCGGGGGAGCACGGAACAACGTCGTACCGGGTGCACACGCACTCGCCGTACTCGCTGGTGCGGACGGTCATCGAATGCACCTCCACGGTGCTGTGGGCACTCCAGCCGGAAGAAGGCACGGAGCGGGCGCGGCGTGGCCTGGTTCTCATTGCCCGCGACGTCTTCAACGCCGCGTCGTTCTGGGATGCGTATCTGGGTGACCTGCGGCCGGAGCGGCATGCCCGGGCCATGGATTACTTCGACGGGCTCCGCGGCGCGGTCAACGAGGCCGCCGAGTCGCTGCAGCTGCCGCCGATTTTCGCCGCCAAGGCCGACGGTTCTTGGGGCTACGCCACCAAGAACCGTACGCAGACTTCGATCCTGAAGGACCTGCGGGAGGGGGACCTGCCGCCGTCGTTGATGTATGTCTGGCAGTTCTGCAGCGGGCATTCGCACGGGCTTCAGTGGGCATCCGCACAGGGGGTCCGGTACCCGGATCCGTTCAGCGACTCCGGGATCGAGGAGTTCCGCCCAGGGAGCATGCAGCAGCTGCGGCGGATGTGCGAGGTGTCGCTGGGCCTGGTGCCGCGGGCCTGGGACGTTTTCGACAGGGAGCGCCGGGTGTGGCCCTTGCTCTGACCCCAGACGGGGAATCAGCGGTAGGAGCGGTGCAGGTTTTCCTTGGCGGAGGCGCCGCCCGGGCGCCCGGAAATCCACGGTCCGGTGCCCTCGGACGGGTCCAGCACGCCGGTTTCCAGCCAGGTGTAGTCGCCCGCGAGCACGTGCGAGGCCAGCCGGCCGTCGCTGGAATCGGAATTGCGCCAGAGGTCATCGAAGAGGTGGCCGATCCGTTGCCGGGCCTGCAGGCAGAAGGCGTCGGCCAGCTGGTAGGCCGACCTGCCCTGGGCGGCGTCCCGGCTGCGCAGCATTTCGGCGTGGCTGCAGCAGGCGGCCATGGCAAAGAGTTCGGCGCCGATATCCACGATCCTGCCCAAAAAGGCCTGCCGCTTTTCCAACCCGGCCTGCCACCGGCCCATCCCGAGGAACGTCTGCCGGGCCAGCCGGCGGGAGGACCGTTCGATGAACCGCAGGTGCCGGGCCAGCAGGCCGAACTCGCTGTACGACCGCGGGTTCATGCCGCGGCCGGCGAGCAGCCGGGGAAGCCAGCTGGCGTAGAAGCCGCTGGCGCCCAGGGCCGCCTTCGCCTTGGCCCGGGCGTCTGCGTCGGGCGAGGCCAGGTCGCCGGCCGCGGCCAGGTGGGCGTCGACGGCCTCGCGGGCAATCAGCAGGTGCATGATTTCGGTAGAGCCTTCGAAGATCCGGTTGATCCGCATGTCGCGGAACGCTTGTTCCGCCGGAACGGCGCGCTCGCCGCGGGCAGCCAGAGACGCGGCGGTCTCGTAACCCCGGCCACCGCGGATCTGGACCAGTTCGTCGGCAATCCTGAAGGCGGATTCGCTGGACCACAGCTTGGCCAGCGCCGCTTCAATCCGGATGTCCTTCATGCCGGCATCCGCGAGCCCGGCAGACAGCTCAAAAACCGCGTCGAGAGCGAAGGAGCCCGCGGCGATGAAGGCGATCTTCTTGCCGACCGCTTCGTGCTTGCCCACGGGTTTGCCCCACTGGACCCGCGCATTGGACCATTCGCGGGCGATCTTCAGGGACCACTTGCCGTTCGCGGCGCAGAGCGCGGGAATGGACAGGCGCCCGGTATTCAGCGTGGTCAGGGCGATCTTCAGGCCCTGGCCTTCACGGCCCAGGCGGTTGGCTGCGGGGACGCGGACGTTGTCGAACCGGGTCACGCCGTTTTCGATGCCCCTCAGGCCCATGAAGGCGTTGCGGTTTTCCACCGTGATCCCGGGGGAATCCGCTTCCACCACGAAAGCGGAGATGCCGCCGCGCTGGCCGTCATGCTCCGGCACCTTGGCCATCACCACTACCAGTTCCGCGATCACGCCGTTCGTGGTCCACAGCTTGCTGCCGTTGAGCAGGTACGCGTCGCCGTCCTCGGTGAGGGTCGCGGTGGTGCCCAGGCGGGCGGGGTCGGAGCCGACGTCGGGCTCGGTCAGCAGGAACGCCGTCACGGCGCCGGCCGCGCAGCGGGGCAGGTATTCGCGCTTTTGCGCCTCGGTGCCGAAGACTTTTACCGGCTCGGGCACGCCAATGGACTGGTGGGCCGAGAGCAGCGCGCCGAGCGAGGGGTGCACGGAACCCAGCAGCATCAGGGCGCGGCCGTAGTACAGCAACGACAGTCCGAGGCCGCCGTATTCGACCGGGATCTTGATGCCGAACGCTCCGATCCCGGCCAGACCGGCCAGGTACTCGTCGGGGATTCTCGCCTCACGCTCGATCCGCGCCCCGTCCATGGTCCGGGCGAACTCCGCCAGCGTCGCCAAAAACGCTTCGCCGGCCTCGCGCTCGGACGGAGCCGGCAGCGGATGTGGATGGATCAGGTCCAGGTCGAAGCGGCCCATGTACAGGCCCTTGGCGAAACTCGGCCGGTTCCATTCGGTTTCGCGGGCTGCCTCGGCGAGTTCCCTCGCCTCGCGCTCGCCGGTCTCGGCCGGTCCGGCTGTCCCTGCTTCGGCCGGCAATGGTCCTGCGTCGGGCGCCGTGCCGGCGTTCCCGGCCTTCGTTCCGGCAGCGGCTGTGCGGGCGGCAGTTGTCTGGTCGGTCTCGGCGCTCATGGCAGTCCCCTTCGACGCGGGCCTGCGGGCGCCAGGCCCTGTGCTGTCCCCTCATGTTACTGCCCGGTAGCGCTTTTGCCGAGGGAGGATTTTGAGAACGGGAATAACTGCGAATAGCTGAAGCTTCAACTAATTAGTTATTGCACGCAACCCCGGGAGCACCATGGACTTCGGCATTTTTACCTTCGGCGAATTAACGCGCGGCCCGGGCGGGGAGTCGCTGTCGCCCCGCCAGCGCCTGGAGGAACTGGTCCAGCTGGCCAAGATTGCCGACCAGGCGGGCATCTCGTTCCTCGGGCTGGGCGAGCACCACCGCAAGGACTTCGCCATTTCGGCGCCGGAAATCGTCCTGGCTGCCATCGCCCGCGAGACCACCAACCTGCGTCTGGCCACGGCGGTGACCGTGCTGTCCACCCAGGACCCGGTGCGCCTCTTCGAGCAGTTCGCCACGCTGGATCTGCTCTCCGGCGGACGCGCCGAGGTCATTGCCGGCCGCGGCGCCTTCACCGAGTCCTACCCGCTGTTCGGGTACGACACGGCCGACTATGACGGACTGTTCGAAGAGAAGCTTCAGTTGCTGCTGGCCGCCCGCGGACAGGAGAACCTGACCTGGAACGGCACCTACCATCACAGCATCCGGGGCATGGACGTGTCGCCGCGGCCGCTGCAAGAGAGGCTTCCGGTCTGGGTCGGCGTGGGCGGCACGCCTTCTTCCTTCGAGCGGGCCGGACGCCTGGGGCTGCCGCTGTACCTGGCACTGCTCTCCGGTCCGCAGCACTTCGTCCGGCACATTGAGTACTACCGTGAGTCCGCCGCGGCGCACGGGCACGACCCGGCCACGCTGCCGGTGGGAACGGGCGGCCACTTCTTCGTGGCTCCGACCTCGCAGCAGGCGCGCGACACGTTCTACCCGTACTACCGCGCATACTTCGAGCAGAACATGCCGCGGCCGGCCGGACACTTCCCGCGCGAGACCTTCGAAGCGTGGGCCGGCCCGGGCGGCGGCCTGCTCGCCGGGAGCCCGCAGGAAGTGATCGACAAGATCATGGAGCAGTACCAACTGTTCGGTCATGACCGCTACATGGCCCAGGTGGGCCTTGGCGGGCTGCCGTTCGCGGACACCGCCCGGTCCATCGAACTCCTGGCCACCGAGATCATGCCGGTCATCCAGCGGGAGACGCATCCGGCCAAGCAGCCCTAGCGCCCTCGATGAAGGGCCGGGCCCCGCGCGGCCGGGGTCAGGCGCCGCGCTCGGCGGACTCCGCGTGCCGCAGGACCGCGTCGGCGCAGGCGCCGGGCTGCTCCCAGTGCACCATGTGCCCGGCGTCCTGCACGGCCACGTGGTGCCAGTGCGGGTGCCGGGCCAGGAAGTCCGCGACCGCGGCAGGCGGCCGGGTGGGATCGCGGGTGCCGGTCACCACGAGGGCGGGAGCGGCCACCAGTGCCGCGACCTCGGGTGCGGCCCCGGCCAGCCCCGCGGGCAGGCTGCGGCGCACGACGTCGGGGTGCCGCCTGAAGGGGGCCCGGAATGTTACGCGGTCCGCGCCCTGCGGCTCGTTGCCGCCGCTAAACCACGCGCGAATCAGCTCCTCGCCGGCGGCCAGGTACGCTGCCGGATCGGAAGATTCCCCGCCGAACAGGCGGCTGAGCTTGTCGACGGTTGCCGCCGACGGCGGCACCGGCACCATCCCCACCACGGTGAGCGACGCCGTCGTCCGCGGAAAGCGTGCCGCGATGGTGGCGGCGATGTTGCCGCCGAGGGAGTGCCCGACCCAGTGCACCGGCCCGCCGCCGAAGCGGTCGACCAGGGCCGCGGCGACGTTCTCCACGGTCCAGTCGAAGCCGGCGGGCGGGCCGCTGCCGTAGCCGGGAAGATCCGGGGCCGCGACGTCGCGGCCGCCGGCGGAGAGCCGGGCGGCCAACGGTTTCCAATAGCCGGCGGAGCAGGCCCAGCCGTGCAGCAGGACGATCGGATGCGTCATGGCTCGATTATGCCCGGCAGTCCGCCGTGAACCGGGCGGCCCCGGGCGGCGGGTGTGCGGGCGGGTGCCGCGCTGTCCGGGCGCGCGGCCTGCGTGCGGGACCGGCAGCAATTAGGGCAGGAAAGCGGTTCTTAATCGCGGAGAACATAGGTTAGCCTTACTTGAGTCGCTTTTTCCGGCCCGAGGGGGTACGCGCATGCCAGCTGATCCGGCGGCGACGGCACCTTCCCGTCCGGCGCCCGGGCCTCGGCTGGGCCGCGCTTCGGGCGGCGCCAACGGGACCGGCAGGCCGTCCTCCACCGCTCCCGGTGCGGCACGGCTGCCGCGCAGGGTGCTGGTGGGTATCCCGGCCGCCCTGGTGGTGCTGGCGCTGATCTGCTGTGCCTCGCTGGCCCTCGGGGCGCGCCCCATCGGCGTGGAGACGTTTATCCAGGCCTTCGTTGCCTTCGACCCCGCCAACGGAGACCACGCCGTGGTCCACTCGCGCATCCCGCGGACCGTCACCGGACTGCTGGTGGGAGCGGCCTTGGGCGTCGCCGGCGCCGCCATGCAGGGCGTGGCGCGCAACCCGCTGGGCGATCCCGGCATCCTGGGCGTAAACGCCGGGGCCGCGCTCGCGGTCGTCGCGGGCATCTTCCTGTTCGGCGTGACGCAACTTTCCGGCTACGTCTGGTTCGCGTTCGCCGGTGCCGCGCTCGCTGCCGTGCTGGTCTACGGGGTGGCCAGCATGGGACGGGAAGGCGCCACCCCGATCAAGCTGGCGCTGGCCGGAGCCGCCCTGTCCGCGGGGCTGAGCTCGCTGATGTACTCGGTGCTGGTGACCAACCAGGACACGCTGGAGGGGTTCCGCTACTGGCAGGTGGGATCGGTGGCCGGCCGCGGCTGGGACCTGATCGGCCAGGTGGCCCCGTTCATCGCCGTCGGACTGGTGGTCACGCTGTTCACCGGGAGGATCCTGAACAACTTGTCGCTGGGCGACGACGTGGCCCGGGGCCTGGGCCAAAAGGTGGGCCTGTCCCGTGCCATCACGGCGCTCGGCGTCGTGATCCTGTGCGGCGCGGCGACCGCCATCGCCGGCCCGATCGCCTTCGTGGGCCTGATCATCCCGCACATGGTCCGCGCCCTGACCGGACCCGACTACCGCTGGATCCTGCCCTATTCCATGGTGCTGGCACCCGTGCTGCTGGTCGGCGCCGACGTGGCCGGCCGCTTCCTTGCGCCGCCCGGCGAGATCGAAGCCGGCATCACCACCGCAGTGATCGGCGCGCCCGTGTTCATCTGGCTGGTCCGGCGGCGGAAAGCGGCCGGGCTGTGAGCAAGGTGGACACCCCGCGCGGGAAGCGCCCGGAATCGGCGCAGCAGGCGCCCGAGGCCGCCACGCCCCAGGCCGCCACGCCCGAGGCCGCCATGTCCCAGGCTTCGGACCGGCCAGTGCAGGGTTTATCGTCGAGGGCAGGGTATATGGACGGTGCACTCGAAGATTTACCCCGCACCCGCGGAGGCGGCGGCCAGCGAGCCGCGGCTTCCGTCAGGGCCGGACGACGCAGCCGGCGGCGCGCGGCGCTCATCGCCGCCCTGGCGGGCATCGTCGTCGTCCTGTTTTTTGTCAACGTCCTGCTGGGCAGCTACACCGTGACCATCCCGGACTTCTTCCGGCTGCTGGCCGGCGAACAGATCCCCGGGGCCAGCTTCATCGTTATGGAGCACAAGCTGCCGCGGGCCGTGATCGGCGTGCTGGTCGGGCTCGCGTTCGGCCTGGCCGGAAGCATCTTCCAGACCATGCTGCGGAACCCGCTGGCCAGCCCGGACATCATCGGCATCAGCTACGGGGCCAGCGCCTCCGCCGTGACCGCGATCGTCGTGTTCGGCGCGGCCGGCGCCGCGGTCTCCGTCGCCGCCATGGCCGGGGCGCTGGTGGTGGCGGGAGGAATCTACGCGATCTCGTACCGCTCCAGCACGGTGTCCGGGGCGGCCGGATCGCGGCTGATCCTGGTGGGCATCGGCTTCGCGGCGGTGATGCAGGCGCTGGTCAGCTACCTGCTGACCCGCACGGATATCCGCACCGCCCAGGGCGCGCTGGTCTGGCTCAACGGGTCGCTGAACTCCAGCAATTGGGACCGGGCCACGGTCCTGGTGGCCGGGCTGGCCGTTCTGTTCGTGGCCGTGGCACTGTTGGCGCGCAGCCTGCACGGCCTGGAAATGGGCGACGACGCCGCTGCCGCGCTGGGTGTCCGGGTGGCCCCGGCCCGGCTGGGCCTGATGGCGGTGGGGGTGCTGCTGGCCGCCGCGGCCACTGCGGCGGCAGGTCCGGTCGCGTTCATCGCGTTCCTGTCCGGGCCGATTGCCCGCCGGTTGCTGGGCGGCGCGGCATCGCTGCCGGCGGCCGCGCTGGTGGGCGCCCTGATCGTGCTGGCCGCCGACTTCGCCGCGGCCAACCTCATCCCGATGTATCTGACCGACGGCGCCTCGCTGCCGGTCGGGGTGGTGACCGGCGCGCTGGGCGCGCCGTTCCTGCTCTGGCTGCTGGTCACCACCAACCGCCGAGGCCAAGGAGGCTAAGTGCGCACGCTCGAATCCCGCAACCTGACGCTGGCATACGACCAGCGCACCGTGGTGCAGGACCTCACCGTCCGGCTGCCGGAAGGCAAGGTGACGATCATCGTCGGGGCGAACGCCTGCGGCAAGTCGACGCTGCTGCGCGGGCTGGCGCGGCTGCTCAAGCCGGGTGCCGGGTCCGTGCTGCTGGACGGCAAGGACATCCACCGGCAGTCCACCCGCGACGTGGCGAAGGTGCTGGGCCTGCTGCCGCAAAGCCCGGCGGCCCCCGACGGAATCACCGTCGCGGAACTGGTGGGCCGCGGCCGGTATCCGCACCAGGGCTGGTTCCGGCAGTGGACCCGGGAGGACGACGACGCCGTCAGCGCGGCCCTGGCGGCCACCGACACCCTGGAGCTCGGCGACCGGAACGTGGACGAACTCTCCGGCGGCCAGCGCCAGCGGGTGTGGATCGCGATGGCGCTGGCCCAGGAGACCGACGTGCTGCTGCTGGACGAGCCGACCACGTTCCTGGACGTGGCCCACCAGGTGGAGGTGCTGGACCTGATCACCGACCTGAACCGGCGCCGCGGCACCTCCGTGGCCATCGTGCTGCACGACCTGAACCTGGCCGCCCGCTACGCCGACCAGCTCGTGGCGATGAAGGATGGCCGGGTGGTGGCCGAGGGCGCCCCCGCGCAGGTGGTTACCGAGGAGCTGGTGCAGACGGTGTTCGGACTGGAATCGCGGGTGATCCCGGACCCGGTGTCCGGAACGCCGATGGTGGTTCCGGTCGGCCGCCACCACTGCGAGGCGCCCGCCCCGGCCGAAGACGACGCCGACCCGGTCCTGTCCACGCCGGACCTCAAGCACGAAGAACCCGCGGCGTGAGCGAGGCCGGCCGGCGCCGACAACCGCCTGGAGAGGGTCCCGGCGGCGCCGGAAGGAAAACCCGGCGCGCAGCCGAAGGAACGGACATGGAGAACGGAGCACGATGACCGCCGTAGCAACTGAAACATCCGCCGTAGTGCCGGTGCTGGCCTTCGGCGTAGCCGTCGCCCGGGTAGAGGACCTTTCGCCGAGCTACCGGCGGGTCACCTTTTCCGGGGAGTCGCTCCGCCGTTTCGGCGTGGACGGGCCGACGCTGGATCTGCGGATCAAGGTGATGATCCCGTCCACCGGCGCCGACGGGCGGCCGCTGCCGCTGCCGGCATTCGGCCGCCCCGTGCGCCCGGCCGGTCCCGACTCACTGGTCAAGCAGGAGACCATGGCCGGCACGGACACCGCCGTGGAACTGGGCGGCGGCTGGTACCAGCAGTGGCTGGCCATGGACCCGGCCCGCCGCGGCTCCATGCGCACCTACACCGTCCGCGCCTTCCGGCCGGCGGAAGGCGGGCGGGGGCCCGAACTGGACGTGGACTTCGTGCTGCATTTCGACGCCGACGGAAACGGCGGTCCGGCGTCGTGCTGGGCGGCCGCCGCCGTCCCCGGCGACGAGGTCACCATCATCGGCCCGAACGCCGCGGCGGCCAACTGCGCGACGGCGAAGAGCTACGGCGGCATTGAGTGGCGGCCCGGGCTGGCTTCGCACGTGCTGCTCGCCGGCGACGAAACCGCCGTTCCCGCCATCGCGTCCATCCTGGAGAGCCTCCCGAAGCACATGACGGGCCACGCCGTGCTCGAGGTCCCCGACCCGGCGGACTTCCAGGACATCCGGTCTGCGGCGGACGTGCAGATCTCCTGGCTGGCGCGGGGCGGCCGCCCGCACGGCGAACTGCTGGACGAAGCGGTGCGCGCCGCCGTCGTTGTGCCCGGAGCAGGCCTGACGCCGGCGACGGGGGAGGATCCCGAAGAAGTGGACATTGACCAGGTGATCCTGTGGGAAACCACCGCCGGTTCCACCCGGCCGTTCTACGCCTGGATTGCGGGGGAGGCGGCGGTCATCCGCGGGCTGCGCCGTTACCTGGTCCGGGACGTGGGAGTGGACCGCAAACAGGTGGCGTTCATGGGCTACTGGCGGGCCGGCAAAGCCGAACTGTAGGGCGCCGGCACCCGCCTGTCCCTCGTGGCGGCGGCATCGCCGGCCGGGGACACGGGCGTGGTGCACGGGCCCGCCGGGTCCGCTGAATCCGCGGCTAGAATTTTCGGGCGAAACCGGGCAGGCCGCTGCCATACTTGCTCCATGGGCGTTGAGGGACAGCGGGACCAGGACGGATTTTGGGCCATCGTGGCCGAAGGGGAGCAGCGCATTCGGGAGACTTTTCCGGAGTTGCCGTGTTTCGGCCTGCGCGGGTGGGACGGCGGCGTCATGGTCGGCGAATGGATTTTCGACGGCGGCCCGCACGGGCTGCTGCATGGCGACCCGGGGCTTGGTTCGCCGTATGCGCAGGTCCTGACCACGGCCCACGAGGTAAACCAGAGCATTCGAACCATGCGGCTGGGCGCCCGCGCCGTGGTGGAGGACAAGGACGCCTACCTGCGGCAGCTGGACGAGTTGGACCGCCAGGAACCGCGCATGGTGGGCATCGCCGTCGACGGTGAACGGGTGGAATTCGCGCTCTGGCAGGACGGCGGCAAGTGGTGGGCCGGTGCCGAGCGTGGGCGTTACGGCATCATCATCGAGGCGGCCGGGCTCGAGGCGCAGGCGGTGGCGCTGGAAAGCGTGGCCGACATCGAGCCTTGCCTGGCCGCGCGGCGTCAGTGGCTGCGGCAGGTCCGCGGCGAAGCCGAATGAGGGCGGTGGGTGGCCCCGCCACCCACCGCCCTCACCGTTTCCGGGAAAGAGCCCTCCCCGGGATTCCTGCTGCCGGTCAGAGGTGGTTCATGCCCTCCGTAAGGACGGAGCGCAGGATCTGCTCGATCTGGTCGAATTCGCGCTGTCCGATGGTCAGCGGCGGAGCGAGCTGGACTACGGGGTCTCCACGGTCGTCCGCCCGGCAGTACAAGCCGGCGTCGAACAGCGCGTTGGACAGATAGCCGCGCAGCAGGTGCTCCGACTCTTCGTCGTTGAACGTCTCCTTGGTGGCCTTGTCCTTGACAAGTTCGATCCCGTAGAAATAGCCCTCGCCGCGGACATCGCCGACGATCGGCAGGTCCAGCAGCTTTTCCAGCGTCTTGCGGAAGGCCGGGGCGTTCTCCTTGACGTGGTTGTTTAGGCCTTCGCGTTCGAAGATGTCCAGGTTGGCCATGGCAACGGCGGCCGAGACCGGGTGCCCGCCGAAGGTGTAGCCGTGGTAGAACGTCGTGTCGCCATGCTTGAACGGTTCGAACAGGCGGTCCGAGGCGATCATCGCGCCGATCGGCGAGTAGCCGCTGGTCATGCCCTTGGCGCAGGTGATCATGTCCGGCACGTAGTCGAAGTCGGTGGAGGCGAACATGGAACCGATCCGGCCGAACGCGCAGATGACCTCGTCGGAAACCAGCAGAACGTCGTACTCGTCGCAGATTTCCCTCACCCGCTCGAAGTACCCGGGCGGCGGCGGGAAACAGCCGCCGGAATTCTGCACGGGTTCCAGGAACACCGCGGCCACGGTGTCCGGGCCTTCGAACTCGATGGCTTCCCCGATCCGGTCCGCGGCCCAGCGGCCGAAGGCCTTCGGATCTTCCAGGCCCGCAGGGGCGCGGTACTGGTTCGTGTTGGGGACGCGGAACGCGCCGGGCACCAGCGGTTCGAAGGGTGCCTTCATGTCCGGGATGCCGGTGATCGAAAGCGCTCCCTGCGGGGTGCCGTGATAGGCGACGGCGCGGGAGATCACCTTGGTCTTGTTGGGCTTGCCCTTCAGCTTGAAGTACTGCTTGGCCAGCTTCCACGCAGATTCCACGGCTTCGCCACCGCCGGTTGTGAAGAAGACCCGGTTCAGGTCGCCCGGGGCGTGGTGGGCCAGGCGTTCGGCCAGCTCAATGGCCGCCGGGTGGGCATAGGACCACAGCGGCATGAAGGCCAGTTCCTTGGCCTGGCGGGCGGCCGCCTGCGCAAGTTCCTCGCGGCCGTGGCCCACCTGGACCACGAAGAGCCCGGCCAGGCCGTCGATGTATTCGCGGCCCTGGTCGTCGTAGATGAGGTGGCCCTCGCCGCGGGTAATCACCGGTACGTTGCCGCCGGCAACCAGCGGTGAGTGTCGGGCCATGTGCATCCACAGGTGGTCGCGGGCCGCCTGCTGGCGGTCCGTTCCCATCGGAGTGGTGTAGGTCCGGCGCATCGGGGCGTCGGTCGTGGTGCCGGCGGGTGTGCCTTGGCCCGGGATGCTGGTGCTTGGCGATGCTGATGTCTGTGTCATCGGGTTCCCCAGTTGTATTCCTGCTTGCGCAGGGAGAGATACATGAATGTTTCGGTGCTCAGGACACCGGGAATGCCGCGGATCCGGTTGACCAGCCGCAACAAATCCTGGTCGTTTTCGCAGATGATTTCGGCCAGAATGTCGAACGAGCCCGCGGTGACCAGGCAGTAGTGCACCTGGTCCAGTTCGGCGATCTTGTCCGACACTTCCAGCAGGTCGGCAGCGGTCTTGATGCCCAGCATGGCCTGCCGGGCAAAGCCCAGTTGCAGCGGATCGGTGACCGCGACGATCTGCACGACGCCGGAGTCGATCAGCTTCTGCACCCGCTGCCTGACGGCCGCTTCGGAGAGCCCGACCGCCTTGCCGATGGCGGCGTAGGAGCGCCGGCCGTCCTCCTGCAGTTGCTCGATGATGGCCTTGGAGACCTCGTCCACCGCAGGGCTGTGGCCGTTGCCGATGAGGCCGTGGCCGGCACTGGGCAGCAAGGTCAAGCGTATCCACCTCCTAAGCGAATACCCGCCACCGGCAGGGATTGCTGACTATTGAATCCGTTGTCTGATGAGAGCGCAAGTGCTGAATCCGAAAAGATTCGCGGCGGAGGCTATCGATATACGCAGAACTAGAGGCTACTATCTGTTTGTGAAGCAGCTCACTTCAGCTTTCACGTGCGGCCCTTCCGTCCGCCGGGTGCATACTTCGCGGGTGCGCCCTTAGGGAGGGGACAATCCACGTGCAGGCAGCGGGGCATGCTTCGGATTTCGTCGTGTAACCAAAAATTTACAACTGAAACTATTGTCGGGGTCTCCGCGGTCTGCAAGTATCGACGCACCAGCGAGGCCCGATCCGTCAACAGGAGCACCAGATGCCGAAACGACTACCTGAAGACCCACGCCTGCGACGCCTGATCGCTGCGCAAATGTCCCGCCGGAACGTCCTGATGGGCGCCGGCGGACTGACTTTGGCCGGCCTGCTCGCGGCGTGTGGAACGGGCGGCACGGGCGGCTCGTCGAACACCGGCTCGGCCGGTGCCCTGTCCCCGGCGGAAGACCTGTCGGACCAGGAAAAGGAAGTCAACTGGGCCAACTGGACCCTGTACCTGGACTACGACGACTCCAGCCAGACCTACCCGTCGCTGGAGGCCTTCACCAAGAAAACCGGGATCCAGGCCAACTATTCCGAGGATATCGACGGAAACGACACGTACTTCGGAAAGGTCCAGGGCCAGCTCGCCGCCGGGCAGGACATTGGACAGGACATCATCACGCTCACCGACTGGATGGCGGCACGACTGATCCGGCTCGGCTACACCCAGGAACTGGACCACGCGAACATCCCGAACGCGGCCAACCTGTTGGAGACCCTGAAGAACGTGGACTTCGACCCGGACCGGAAGAACTCCCTGACCTGGCAGTCCGGATACGCGGGCATTGCCTGGAACAAGGAAGCGGTCCCGGGCGGGCTGCGGACGGTATCCGATTTGTGGAAGCCCGAGCTCAAGGGACGCGTGGAAGTGCTCGACGAGATGCGCGACACCATGGGCCTGCTCATGCTGGACAACGGCGTGGACATTTCCGGTGACTGGGGCACGAGCGAATACGACGCCGCCCTGGAGGTCCTGCAAAAGCAGATCGCCGACGGCCAGATCCGTCAGGTCAAGGGCAACTCCTACAAGGAAGACCTGATCTCCGGCGACGCGCTGGCGGTGATCTGCTGGTCCGGTGACATCACGCAGCTGAACTTCGAGGAGGGCGACAAGTGGCAATTCGCGCTCCCCGAGGCCGGCGGAACCCTGTGGTCGGACAACCTGCTGGTGCCCATCGGCTCGCCGCACAAGAAGAACGCGGAAACGCTGATGGACTTCTACTACGATCCGGAAAACGCGGCGACCGTAGCGGCCTACGTGAACTACATCTGCCCGGTGCAGGGAGCCAAGGAAGCCATGGAGAAGATCGACCCGGAACTGGTCGACAACCCGCTGATCTTCCCGACGGACGAAGACCTGGCCAAGGTCAAGGTCTTCCGCAGCCTGGAGGCCGACGAGGAAACCGACTTCGGCAACCGTTTCCAGCAGGCGATCGGCAACTGATGACCCAGGCACCACTGAGGACAGAGCACGCCCACGCAGTCGGCGAAGACAGCGGCGCGGATCTGGTGCTGTCGTCCGTGACCAAGCGGTTCGGCGATTTCGTGGCCGTCGATGACCTGGACCTGACCATTCCGGCGGGCCAGTTCTTTGCCCTGCTCGGCCCCTCCGGCTGCGGCAAGACCACCACCCTGCGGATGGTAGCCGGGCTGGAACAGCCCACGTCCGGCAGCATCAGCATCGGCGGCAAGGACATCAGCAAGGCCAGCCCGCACCAGCGGCCGGTCAACACCGTGTTCCAGAACTACGCCCTGTTTCCGCACATGAGCGTGCTGGACAACGTGGCGTTCGGGCTGCGCCGGCGCAAGGTCCGCGACGCCCAGGAGCAGGCGAAGAAGGCACTGGCGCTAGTGGAGCTGTCGCACCTGGGCGCACGGCGGCCGGCCCAGCTCTCCGGCGGTCAGCAGCAGCGCGTGGCGCTGGCGCGGGCCATCGTCAACCAGCCGGCGGTGCTGTTGCTGGACGAACCGCTGGGCGCGCTGGACATGAAGCTGCGCCGGCAAATGCAGGTGGAACTGAAGAAGATCCAGACCGAGGTCGGACTGACCTTTGTCCACGTCACCCACGACCAGGAAGAAGCCATGACCATGGCGGACACCGTGGCCGTCATGAACGCCGGCAAGGTGGAGCAGATGGGTGCTCCCCGCGAGCTGTATGAACTGCCGCGCACCGTGTTCGTGGCCAACTTCCTGGGCAAATCCAACCTGGTCGCCGGGGAGATCATCGAGGACCGGGGCGACGCCGTCGTCGTCAATGCCAACGGCAACCGGCTGGCCGTGCTGAAGGAGCGCGCGACCGTGCACCGGGGCAAGGCGCTGATCGGGATCCGTCCGGAGAAGCTGAAGATGATGTGGCCGGACGATGGGCCGGCCGAAGCCGCCAACGTCCTGCGCGGCACCGTGCTCGACACCTCGTTCACCGGGGTCAGTACCGAGTACCTGGTAGAGGTTGCCGGGATCGGCACGGTGGGCGTCTTCAGCCAAAACCACGGCCAGCAGCTGGCCCAGCCGGGCGACGCCGTCGTGCTCAGCTGGGACACGGAACACGCCTTCGGCCTCGACGGCGACGAGGAACCGCAGTACGGGGCGCCCGAGGACGGTGTCTGATGAGTGCGCTGGCCACCGCAGACACGTCATCGGCGCCGGATCAGGGACGCGGCAGCGGCGAGCTTAAGGAGGAACGCCGCCGGGGGCGGATGGGCTATTGGCTGATCCTGCCCGGCTTCTTCTTCCTGCTGCTGTTCTTTGTGCTCCCGGTGTTCTCGCTGCTCGCGACCTCGCTCTACACGAAGCCGCCGGGGGCCGACATCGGCCAGTTCGTGCCGGCGCTGGAGTTCAACAACTACGTGCGGGTGCTGGGCAGCTACTGGCCGGAGTTGCTGCGTTCCTTCGGGTTCGCGCTGGTCGCCACCGCCGCGGCGCTGCTGATCGGCTATCCCATGGCCTACCTGATCGCGGTCAGGCTGCGCGGGCGCGGCCTGCTGCGAGGCATCCTGCTGGTGCTGATCATCGCGCCGTTCTTCACCAGCTTCATCCTGCGCACGCAGGCCTGGAAACAGATCCTCGCCGACGAGGGCCCGGTGGTCTCCGTGCTCAGGGCGTTCGCCTTGCTTCCGGAGGACGGGCGGCTCACGGCCACCGCCTTCGCCGTGGTCTGCGGCCTGACCTATAACTTCCTGCCCTTCATGACCCTGCCCATCTACGCGAACCTCGAGCGGCTGGACACCCGGCTGATCGAGGCCGGCAACGACCTCTACGCGAACGGTTTCACCACCTTCAGGACCGTCACGCTGCCGCTGTCGATGCCCGGGGTGATGGCCGGAACGCTGCTGACCTTCATTCCGGCTGCCGGGGACTACATCAACGCCTCCCTGCTGGGCAACAACCAGAACACGACCATGATCGGCCAGGTCGTCGACTCCCGGTTCTTCCGCATCGTCGACTATCCGGGCGCTTCGGCACTGTCCTTTGTGCTGATGCTGGCCATCCTCGCCCTGGTCTTCATCTACGTGCGCCGTTTCGGCACCAAAGAACTGCTGTAGGGGGCTCTGACGTGAAAAACTCCTTGGGCCGCTGGCTGGTCCCTGTGTTCGGCGGCCTGGCGTTCGTCTTCCTGCTGGTCCCCATCGCCTACGTCTTCGTGTTCTCCTTCAACGACGCCGGGCGCACCAACCTCACCTGGCGCGCCTTCACGTGGGACAACTGGACCAACCCGTGCGGCGCCCCGGCAGTCTGCCAGGCGCTGGGCAACAGCCTCCAAATAGGCGCGGTTGCCACGGTGATCGCCGTCCTCCTGGGCACGGCCATCGCCATCGGGCTGGTCCGCTACCGGTTCCGGTTCAATTCCACCGCCAACATGCTGATATTCCTTCCGCTGGCCACCCCGGAAGTAGTCCTCGGCGCCTCGTTGCTGGCGCAGTTTCTGAACGTGGGCGCGGAGCTGGGCAAGGGCACCATCATCATCGCCCACACCGTCTTCTGCATTTCCTTCGTCGTGGTCACCGTGAAGGCCCGGGTCGCCAGCCTCGACCCGAAGCTGGAGGAGGCGGCGGCCGACCTCTATGCCTCCCCGATGCAGGCGTTCTGGCGGGTCACCTTCCCGCTGCTGCTGCCGGGGATCGTGGCGGCGGCCCTGCTGAGCTTCGCGATCAGCTTTGACGACTTCATCATCACCAACTTCAACTCCGGCAACGTGGATACCTTCCCGAAGTTCATCTACGTGGCCGCCACCCGCGGCATCCCCGCCCAGGCGAACGTGATCGGCTCGGCGATGTTCATCATCGCGCTGCTGATCGT
The DNA here is from genome assembly GCF_059090935.1 of Arthrobacter sp. Y3223166. NCBI lineage: Bacteria > Bacillati > Actinomycetota > Actinomycetes > Micrococcales > Micrococcaceae > Arthrobacter > Arthrobacter sp. Y3223166. The sequence goes on from NZ_JBNHGE010000019.1 coordinate 27,464, forward strand.
GATCGGCGGGCAGATCCTCGCACACCGCCGCGCCAAGATGCTGGCGGCACGCTGACCCGCCCGACCCGCTGACTAGGAGCCCTTCATGATCGACCGGAACCGGCTGGCGGTGCTGTTCGCGCGCGAACTGCAGGACTTCGAGGCCAAGCATCCCCAGTCCAAGGCACTGTACGACGGCGCGTCCCACCTCTTCGGGAAAGTCCCGATGACATGGATGAACAAGAGGGCGGGCAGCTTCCCCCTCTACCTCGCCCGGGCCCGCGGCTGCCGGGTGTGGGACGTGGACGGACTCGAATACGTGGACTTCGCGCTGGGCGACACCGGCGCGATGGCCGGCCACTCCCCGCAGCCCACCGTCGAGGCGATGATCCGGCGTGCCGCCGACGACGGGGGACTAGCCACCATGCTGCCCACCGCGGACGCCGAGTGGGTGGGGGCGGAGCTGGCCCGCCGGTTCGGCGTGGAGCGCTGGAGCTTCTCGCTCACCGCCACCGATGCCAACCGGTGGGCCATCCGGCTGGTCCGGGCCCTGACCGGCCGGAGCAAGATCCTGTTCAACCCGTACTGCTACCACGGGTCGGTGGACGAATCGCTGATCGTGGCCGGACCCGACGGCGAGGGCATGAACCGCCCGGGCAATGTCGGGGCACCGGTGGACGTTACGGAGACCAGCAGGGTCGCCGAGTTCAACGATCTTGCCGCCCTGGAGCGCCAGCTGGCCTACGGAGACGTGGCAGCTGTGCTGATGGAACCGGCACTGACCAACATCGGCATCGTGCTGCCGGAGCCGGGCTACCTGGACGGCGTGCGGGAACTGACCCGCCGGCACGGCACGCTGCTGATTATCGACGAGACGCACACCTTCTCCGCCGGCCCCGGCGGGGCGACCGCGGCGTGGGGGCTCGAGCCGGACGTGGTGGTGATCGGCAAATCCATCGGCGGCGGCATCCCCTGCGGCGCCTACGGGCTCAGCGCGGAACTGGCCGAACGGGCACTGGGCCGGGCCGATTTGGACCTGGTGGACATGGGCGGCGTGGGCGGCACCCTGGCCGGAAACCCGCTGTCCGTCGCGGCCATGCGGGCCACGCTCGAACACGTGCTGACGGACCAGGCCTTCGCCGCGATGACCGCGCGTGCCACGGAGTTCGCCACCGGCGTGCAGCGGGTGATCGATACGTATTCGCTGCCGTGGTCGGTGTCCCGGTTGGGTGCGCGGGCCGAATACCGCTTCGCCAACCCGGCGCCCCGCAACGGCACGGAGTCGGCGGCCAGCCACGACGGCGGGTTGGAGGACTTCCTGCACCTATACCTGGCCAACCGCGGCATCCTGCTCACCCCGTTCCACAACATGGCCCTGATGTGCCCGCAAACCACCAGCGCCGACGTCGAACGGCACCACGAGGTCTTCGAAGAAGCCGTCCGGGAACTGACCGGCGGCTGAGGCGGCGGGCGCCGAGCCGTCGGCTTGGGATACTGGATGGATGACGATCGCCAAATCCGCCATCCTGTTTGTCCTCGCCGCCGTCGCGGAGATCGGCGGCGCCTGGCTGGTCTGGCAGGCGGTGCGCGAAGGCCGGGACTGGTGGTTCGCCGGCTTGGGAGTGATGGCCCTGGGCCTGTACGGTTTCATCGCCGCCCAGCAGCCGGATGCGAACTTCGGCCGGGTGCTGGCCGCGTACGGCGGAGTGTTCATCGCCGGATCACTGGCCTGGGGCATGCTGCTGGACGGTTTCCAGCCGGACCGCTGGGATTTCATCGGCGCCGGCCTCGCGCTCGCCGGGGTCGCCGTCATCATGTACGCACCGCGCAGCGTCGCGTAGCGCCGCGCCGGGCCGCTGCCGGAACGGTTTCTTTGTTAATCTGGTCCGGTGACTTTCGCGCAGCGTTTTGTGGCCTTGGGGGATTCGTTCACCGAGGGGGTGGGAGACAAGGATCCCAGCCTGCCCAATGGTGTACGCGGCTGGGCCGACCGGGTAGCCGAGCAGCTGATGCTCGCCGATGCCGGCTGGGGCTATGCCAACCTTGCCATCCGCGGCAAAAAGATCACCCAGGTACTGAACGACCAGATCGACGCCGCCGTAGCGCTCCAACCGACCCTGGTCACCCTCTATGCCGGCGGCAACGATCTCCTGCGCCCGCGGGTGGACATCGACGCGCTGATGGCAGGGTACGAAGCCGGCGTGGCCAAGCTGGCCGCCACCGGTGCCGACGTCGTGCTGTTCACCGGCTTTGACACGGTGGCCTCGGCGGTCTTCAGCAAGACCCGCGGCCGCACCGCCATCTACAACGAGTGGGTGCGCGAGATCGCCGACCTGCACGGGGCGAAAATCGTTGACTACTGGCGGATGCGCGAGTTCCGCGACTGGCGTTACTGGGACGACGACCGCCTGCACATGTCCACGGCCGGGCACACGCTGATGGCCAAGAAGGTGTTGGAAGTGCTGCAGGCCGAGGACATCATCGACCTGCCGGCGCTGCCGGACTTGGCGGCGCTGACCCGCCGGCGCGCGATGGCCGCCAATGTCCGGTGGGCCCGGGAGCACCTGGGCCCGTGGATGGGACGCCGGCTGCGCGGCACGTCCTCGGGGGACTCGCTCACCGCGAAGTACCCGCAACTCACGGGGCTCCACACCACCGGACGGGTCTAGTGCCGTACGGGCAGAAGCGGAAGTGCCGGCCCGCCGGCCCTAACAGTTGAAGCCTCAAGTTTTATGGCAGAATAGAGGCATGACTTCTGCACGCTGGCTCGACCCCGAAGAACGCCAGGCCTGGCTGGCCTTGCTGGCGGTGTCCACCCTGTTGCCGGGCAACCTCGACGCCCCGCTGTACCGGGAGGGCAAGCTGACGCTCTTCGACTACAACGTGCTGGCCATGTTGTCCGAGGCTCCGGACCGGTCGCTGCCCATGAGCGAGCTGGCCTCCCGCACCTATTCTTCGCTGTCCCGGCTCTCGCACGTGGTCAAGAAGCTTCAGGGCCGCGGCTGGGTGACCCGGGCGCAGTGCGCCGATGACGCTCGGGTGACCATGGCGTTGCTCACGGATGCGGGGATGGACGCGATCGTGGCCCTTGCGCCGGGGCACGTCGAAACCGTGCGGCAGGCGGTTTTCGACGGACTGGACCGCCGGGATGTGCAGGACCTGGAACGCATCGGCAAGAAAATCGTGCAGCAGTTGGAGCCCAACAGCTGGGTGCTGCGCGAACCGCGGCTGAACAGCTGAGCCTTGCTCCCGGAGCCGCGGTTCGCTGTCGCCGTCGGGGACCGGCCGTTGGTTTGATCCAAACCGCCGCTGCCCCTAAGATGGAAAGGCGTTAAGTCACGCAACTTGGCACCCCCTTGCCCAGGCGGGGGGATGGCAACGTTGTGTGGCGTCCGTGTTTACCTAGAATTGAGGGTCGCGGATAGGCCGCGCCTCCCCCGGGAGGCAAGCGGCTTATTGCACCTGACTTCACCGTCTTCCCCGCGGCGAGGCACTTCGGCTGGATCTCACCCCGCCAGGTTCACCTCCGGAAAGTCGCAGTAATAACGGTGTCACAACTGGTGGCGGGCGCTCTTACACGCAGATTCGCAGGCGCTTTACTTACGTTTCTGCGTCAAGTCCGTCAATATTTACTACAACTGGAGGAGAGATCATGGCAGCACACTGCCAGGTGACCGGAGCCGAGCCCGGCTTTGGCCACAGCATTTCGCACTCGCACCGCCGCAACAAGCGCCGGTTCGATCCGAACATTCAGAAGAAGCGCTACTGGGTTCCATCCCTGCGCCGCAACGTGACGCTGCAGGTTTCGGCCCGCGGCATCAAGACCATTGACGTCCGCGGCATCGACGCTGTCGTCGCCGAGCTCCTCGCGAAGGGTGTGAAGCTTTAATGGCCAAGGACAAGGACGTACGTCCCATCATCAAGCTGAAGTCCACCGCCGGCACCGGCTTCACCTACGTGACCCGGAAGAACCGTCGTAACGACCCGGACCGCATTGTCCTGAAGAAGTACGACCCGGTCATCCGCAAGCACGTCGAATTCCGAGAGGAGCGCTAAACATGGCCAAGAAGTCCAAGATTGCTCGCAACGAGCAGCGCAAGGTCGTTGTCGAGCGTTACGCCGCGAAGCGTGCCGAGCTGAAGAAGACCCTGGTCGACGCCAACGCGACCGACGAGGCCCGCGAAGAGGCCCGCCTGGGCCTGCAGAAGCTGCCCCGCAACGCGTCCCCGGTCCGCGTCCGCAACCGCGACCAGATCGATGGCCGCCCCCGCGGCACGCTCCAGAAGTTCGGAATCTCGCGCGTGCGTTTCCGTACCATGGCGCACAACGGCGAACTGCCGGGCATCAAGAAGTCCAGCTGGTAGAAATCCGGCCGGCTTCCCGGTGAAGCTGCATCAAGGCGGCGGTCCAGCAGGGCCGCCGCCTTTGCCATGCCCGGAGCGCTCCGGCAGGCAGCGGGGAGAACGAGGGCCGTGATCGACCGCTGGAACAGTCCATCGCCGTAGCTCCCACGCTGAAGCGGTGATCGTGTCGCGCCAGCCGTGCCACACGAAACCGGGGCAGCCGCGGCGCGCGGAAACGGCCCATCATATGCTCTCGGCGCAAAAAGCGGACCCCGCGGGGCTGAATCGGCCCGAAATCGGGGTATTTCGCTAAAAATTCCGCCAGATTCCGCGGATTTTGCCGGATCGGGGCGGCCAAGCTGGTAAGTTTTCGCTCAGTAGCTTTTCCGCAGCCTGCGGAGGCTCTGACCAAACCGAAGCAGTCCAGGAGGACAAAAATTGGCTATCAATCGCAGTGAACTTGTTGCAGCTGTTGCAGAGAAGGCCGGCACCAGCCAGACCGCAGTGAACGGTGTCCTGGACGCCGTGTTCGACATCTTCGCGACCTCCGTCGCCAAGGGCGAGAAGATCACCATCCCGGGCTGGCTCGCCGTCGAGCGCACCGACCGCGCGGCCCGCACCGGCCGCAACCCGCAGACCGGCGAATCCATCCAGATTCCGGCCGGCCACAGCGTGAAGCTGACCGCTGGTTCCAAGCTGAAGGCTGCTGTCGCCAAGAAGTAGTTTTCCCACCAGGCTTCCGCAGGACCGTCACCGGCAACCGGTGGCGGTCCTGCTCTTTAACGCCTTAACTTCTACCGGCGGTAAAATAGCCGGGCGGGGCGTGCGCCACAGGCACGCCCGGAAGTATCGGGACGGAGGACTCGGCATGGTCCAGCGGGAAGCGCGGCTGCTGCGCGGCTGGCTCGGCGCTGCCGTGGCCACCTCCGCCGCCGCGTTGTCGCATCTGGCCGGCGGGGGACATGCGCCCGCCCTGGCCGTCTGGTCCCTGTCCCTCGCCCTCTCCGGGCTGGTCTGCGTGGGCCTGGCCGGCAAGTCATTGTCCTGGCCGCGCCTGCTGGCCGCGGTGGGGGGCAGCCAGGCCATCTACCACCTGCTTTTCCGGGCGGGCCACGGCGCCCCGGCGGGGATGACCCCCGGCGCGGGAGCCCATGCCGGCCACGGCCCGGCGCTGCCTCCCGGCGACTGGGTGGCGGCCGCACCGGCCCCGCCGGCCGGGGCCGAGGATCCGGCGATGCTGGCAGCCCACCTTGCCGCTGCCGTTGCAACGGTCCTGCTGCTGCGCCGCGGCGAGCAAGCTGCAGCGGCCCTGGCCGGAACGGTGCTGTTGGCAATCCCGCGCCGGCTGTACGGCTGGCATCCGGTACCGCGGGCCAGGCTGGCCAGCCCCGGGGCACGGACTGTCCGTACCCTCGCCGCGCTTGGAGTGCCGCTGCTTTCGCTGCGGCACCGGGGGCCGCCCCTGCATCACGCTTTCTGACCGGCGCCATCCGCGCATCCCCCGACGAAAGAACGTGATGAACCCCCTGATGAACACCCCTGCACCCGTCCGCGTTGCCGCCTCTGGGTCTTCGGCAGCCAGGCAGCGCCGTGACGACGCCCGACGCCTCGCCCGGCAGGCGGCCCTGCGCCGACTGCTCGCGGCCGCCTTGGCCGCCATGCTGCTGTGGCTTTCGGCCGCGCTGACGCTGGCGCGCCCGGCCGCGGCCCACGACGAACTGATCGGATCCACCCCGGAAAACGGCGCCGTCCTCGACGTCCAGCCCGAGAGCATCGTGCTGGAATTCAGTGCGAATGTGATGGATATCGGCACCACCACCCAGGTCCTGGACAGCGCCGGCACCGACTGGGCCGCCGGAGCACCCGTGCTCGGCGGCCGTGAGGTCACCATTCCCCTGCAGGACGGGATGCCCGACGGCGACTACCAGCTGGGCTGGCGGGTCGTCTCCAGCGACGGCCATCCGATCGAAGGAACCACAAAATTCTCCCTTGCGGCCGGCGGCACCGCCTCGGCCCCGGCATCCGCATCCGCGGCCGGCGGCACCGCCGAGGCAGCCGGGGAAGAGGACGGTGCCGGCGGCGCCGGACTGTTCCTCGCGCTGGGCGCCGGCACGCTGGCTATCCTGGCCGGACTGGCCGCCTTCGTGATGAGCAAGCGGGGCGGAGGCGCTGGCGGTCGTGGCTGAGCGGCTGACCCCTGCGGCTGACCGGCGTCCTGCGGCGATCACCGCCGACGGGATCGGCAGGGGATGGCTCCTGGCCGGTGCGGTCGTCCTGGTCCTGGCGCTGGCGGCAGCCCTGCTGTACTCCGGGGCGGCCGCCACCCGCCAGCTCTCCGACCCCGGCGCCTTGACCCGATGGGCGCTGCCGGTGGCCAAGGCCGCCAACAACACGGCTTTGGCAGCCGTCATCGCAGCGCTGCTCTTCGCCGTCGGCATCCTTCCCCGGCAGTTGCGTCCCGGCCGCAGGCCGGGCAACGGCGACCAGGGCCCCGAGCATCCCGCCTTCACGGCCGCGCTGCGGCTGGCCGCGGTCGCCGCCGTAGTCTGGACGCTGGCGGCCATGGCCGTGCTGGTCTTCAGTTTCTCCGACGTCGCCGGGCTACCCGTGAGCGGGGACGCCAACTACACCGCCGGATTCATCGGCTTCATGACGGACATCGGAACCGGCCAGGCCTGGCTCGCCATCACCATAGTGGCCGCCGTCGTGGCCACGCTGATCTTCGGCCTCCGCTCCCTCCCGGGGCTGGCCACCACCTTGGCGCTGGCCACCATCGGCGGGCTGCTGCCGATGGCCCTGATCGGGCACTCGGCCGGCGGCGACGATCACTACGGGGCCGTCAACTCGATCGGGCTGCACCTGCTGGGTGCCTGCCTCTGGGTGGGCGGAATCATCGTCCTCGCGGTCATCTCCGGCACACTGGGCACCAGGGACATCACCGGGCAGGTGCTGCGCCGCTACTCATCGTTGGCACTGATCAGCTTCGGCCTGGTGTTCTTCTCCGGCATCATCAACGCGTCCATTCGGATCACCTCGCTGGACCAGCTCTCCACGCCCTACGGGGTGCTCGTGGTGATCAAAGCCCTCGCCACGCTGCTGCTGGGGGCCATCGGCTTCATGCACCGGCAGTGGATCATCCCCGAACTCGCAACGAAGTCCGGCAAGCGCGTCCTGTGGCAGCTCATCACCGTCGAACTCCTCATCATGGCGGCGGTCTTCGGCGTGGCGACGGCCCTGGCCCGCACGGCGCCGCCGACGCCCGAGGAACTGCCGCCGGACGCGTCCCCGGCGCGCATCCTGACCGGTTACGAACTGCCGCCGGAACTGGTCGGGAGCAGTTGGCTGACCGTCTGGCGGTGGGACTGGCTGTGGGTGACGTTCGCCCTGGTCACCGGCATCGCCTACCTGGTCGCGGCCGCCAGGCTGCGCCGGCGCGGCGACGGCTGGCCGGTGGCCCGGACCATCAGCTGGATCGTCGGCCTGCTGGCGCTCACCTATGTCACGTCGGGGGCGCCGGCAGTCTACGGGATGGTGCTGTTCAGCGCGCACATGCTGGACCACATGGCCCTGACCATGGTGGTTCCCCTGTTCCTCGTCTTGGGCTCGCCGGTCACGCTGGCGCTGAAGGCGCTGCCGCCGCGCCGCGACGGCAGCAAGGGCCTGCGCGAATGGATCCTCTGGCTGGTGCATTCGAAGTATTCCGCGGTCATCACCCATCCGCTCTTCGCGGCGGCGAACTTCGCCGGTTCGATCATCATCTTCTACTACTCGCCGCTGTTCGGCTTCGCCCTGCGCGAGCACGTGGGGCACGAGCTGATGAACCTGCACTTCCTGCTCACCGGATACCTGTTCATCCTCTCGATGATCGGCCAGGATCCGCTGCCGCGGCGCGCGCCCTACCCGTTGCGGCTGTTGCTGCTGTTCGCGACGATGGCCTTCCACGCATTCTTCGGCGTCGCCCTGACCAGCTCCACGGCCCTGATCCAGGCCTCCTGGTTCGGCAGCATGGGACGCGAGTGGGGACTGCCGGCCATGGACGACCAGCAGTTGGGCGGGGCCATCATGTGGGGCATCGGGGAAATACCCACCCTCTGCATCGCCGTCGGAGTGGCCATAGCCTGGTCGCGGTCCGACGCGCGGGAAACAAAGCGTAAAGATCGTTCGGCCGATAGGAATAACGACGCCGAACTGGCGGCTTATAACGATATGTTTGCCAAGATGGCCCGGCAGGATGCACGCCTGGTCCCGCCGGGGGCAGCACGGCCTGCCGCCGGGCCCGGCACGGACTCCGGCGACCATGAACTTCCGACAACCACCACCGGGCAGCCGCCCGTTCCGGAACCGGATGACGCCGGCCGGACACAAGGAGAAACCAGATGACTGAGGCAGCCGACACCATCCGCAGCAACTACCGGGTCCGTGCCTCGGACCTGGTGGGGCGCAACTGGCTGAACACCGGCGGCAAGCAGCTGGGGCTGGAAGACCTGCGGGGCAAGATTGTGCTGCTGGACTTTTGGACCTTCTGCTGCATTAACTGCCTCCACGTGCTGGACGAGCTGAGGCCGTTGGAGGAAAAGTACAAGGACGTGCTGGTCACCGTCGGGGTGCACTCCCCGAAGTTCGAGCACGAAGCCGACCCCGTGGCGCTGGCCGCGGCCGTGGAGCGGTACGAAATCCACCACCCGGTGCTCGACGATCCGGAGCTGGACACCTGGCAGGCCTACGCCGCCCGGGCGTGGCCGACGCTGGTGGTCGTGGACCCCGAGGGCTACATCGTGGCGCACCTGTCCGGAGAGGGCCACTCCGGCGGCCTGGCGTCGCTGGTGGAAGAGCTGGTGGCCGAACACGAAGCCAAGGGCACGCTGCACCGCGGCGACGGGCCGTACGTGCCCGCGGAAACCACCGCCGGCGACCTGCGCTTCCCGGGCAAGGCCATTCCGCTGCCGGACGGCGTCGGCTCCGCCGGCGGGTCCTTCCTGGTCAGCGACACCGGCCACCACCGGCTGGTGGAACTGGCCGCTGACCTGTCGACCGTGCTCAGGACCTACGGTTCGGGCGTGAAGGGCTGGCAGGACGGGCCGGCCGATGCCGCGCAGTTCAACGAGCCCCAGGGCGTGGCCCTGCTTCCGGAAGGAATCCGCGGGAAGGCGGGCTACGACGTCGTCGTTGCCGACTCCGTGAACCACCGCCTCCGCGGCCTGTCCCTGGCCACCGGCGAGGTGACCACGATCGCCGGCAGCGGCGTGCAGCGGCTGCTCGATGCCGGCTCCCAGCGCACCGCGCCGGGGCTCGCCGAAGCCGGTCCCGGATCCGTGGCGGACGAAGCGGCTTCCGGGGAAGCGCTGGGGGAGGAACTGGCGGAAGCCATCGCATCGGGCCGGGAGCAGCTTCCCGCCGATCCGCTCGCCGTCTCGCTCAGCTCGCCGTGGGACGTCCTGTGGTCGACCAGGTTGGAGGCGGTGGTGATCGCCATGGCCGGCGTGCACCAGATCTTCACCTTCGACCCGGCCTCCGGCGCCGTCGCCATCCTTGCCGGTACCGGGCTGGAAGGCCTGCAGGACGGCGAGGCCACCGCGGCCTGGTTCGCCCAGTCGTCGGGCCTGGCCGAGGACGCGGCAGGAGGCATTTGGGTCGCGGACTCGGAGACGTCGGCCCTGCGCAAGATTTCCTTCGTGGAGGTCAAGGGCGAGCAGCGGGCGCACGTCTCCACCGCCGTCGGCACCGGTCTCTTCGACTTCGGATTCCGCGACGGGGAGGCAGCCGAGGCGCGGCTGCAGCATCCGTTGGGCGTGGCCGTCCTGCCGGACGGTTCGGTGGCCGTGGCGGATACCTACAACGGGGCGGTACGCCGTTACGACCCGGTGAGCGGGACCGTCTCCACCCTGGCGCGCGGTCTGGCCGAGCCGTCCGACGTCATGCTGGACACCTCTGCCGTGGCCGGCGGAGGCGAGCCGCTGCTGCTGGTGGTGGAAGCGAACAAGCACCAGCTCGTCCGGCTTCCCGTCCCCAAGGAAGCCCTGAAGGTGGACGAGGGGGCCTCGCAGACGCAGCGGCCCAAGACCGAGGTCTCGGCCGGGCCGCTGGCGCTGACCGTCCGCTTCGCGGCCCCCACCGGCCAGAAGCTGGATGACCGCTGGGGAGACCCGACGCAGCTGAAGATCTCTTCTTCGCCGGAGAAGCTGCTGGTTTCCGGCGCCGGCACCTCCGTGGGGCTGGTGCGCGAACTGGTGCTGTCCGACGAGGTCGCGGAGGGCGTCCTGCACATCACCGCACGGGCGGCGGCCTGCGACGGCGAACCCGGCGGCGAGATCCCGGACCATGCCGCCTGCCACCTGTACCAGCAGGACTGGGGCATCCCCGTGGTGGTTGGCTCCGGAACCGGCGAGATGACCCTCGACCTGCGCGGGCTGAACTAGGCGGCCGCGCGGCAGGACTGACAACGCCGGAGGCGGACAGGACAGCCTGTCCGCCTCCGGCGTCTGGTTAGGAGCGGACTCAGTACTCCACGACGGGGGTCAGGGTCACGTTGCCGTCGATGACGGACAGCCGGCCGGTGAAGCCGAATTCCTGCTCGATCTCCCGCTCGACGGAGGCGCCGGTGAACAAGTCGATTTCCACGACGTTCAGCTTGGCGACGCCGGTCAGCGGGCTCAGCACCCAGCTGCCCTTGAAGGGTTCTACCTTAACGTCCGGGTACTTCACGATCGACCAGTTGATGGTGTCGTCCCGGACGCGGTCCATCGCGGCGCTGAACGGGCAGCCGGAGGGCTGCAGCACGCGCTGCTCCGCGCACGAGTCGAGGAAGGCGTTGACCTGGGCGCCCAGGTCCTGAACCAGCTTGGGGGTGGCCGCCGTCGCCAGCGAGAGTTGGGCGTCCGGCGCGTTTTCCGGGCCGGTCAGTACGGATTCCACGACCGGGGCGGCGAAGTAGTCGCTCGCGTAGTGCGCCTCGAAGGTGCCGGGATAGAACACCGCAAAGGAATTCCTGCCTTCCGGCAGCGCCACCCGGGTACCGTTCAGTGAGGCCTCGTTCTCGTTGATCACGTCCACGCTGATGGTGGGAAGAGTGCTGGGTACGAAGGACCACTGGTTGAAAAAGAACCACGTCGTGCCGGTCTTTTCCAACGTGAACGTCGAGGTGTGCGGCGCCCCGCCAACCGTGTAGTGGACGGGCAGGTCCACCTTGTCCTCGCCCGCCGGCACCGGATCGCCGACTTCCAGGTCTTCGATGTCCTCCACCGAGGCCTTGAGCGCGGCGCCGTCGAGCATGGCGGCGTTGGCGTCCGGCACGGTTGCGTGAAGCAGACCGAGCGCCGCACCGCCGTCGCCGTCTTCCAGCGCTTTGAAGTACGCCTTCACCTGGTGCTGCGGGCTGAACACGAACGCATTGACCAGCATGATCGTCATGGCGGCAGCGGCCACGGCAAGCATCAGGCACAGCAGCCACGTGGCCACGGTCCTGAGCACTGTCGAATTTCCCACCCGCCCTACGTTACCTGCTGAGGGCGCCCGTTACCTGTCGGCGCGGTTCCCCGGACCGGTGTCAGCTGCGTTACATGCCGGCGGCTGGGCGTTCTGCCATAATCGGCCCATGGAACTGGCAACCGAGGACCTCAGGCATCTGCGGCGCTGCGTTGAACTGGCCCGTGAAGCGTTGGACGACGGCGACGAGCCGTTCGGTTCGGTGCTGGTCGACGCCGGCGGCAACGTCGTGTTCGAGGACCGCAACCGGGTCAAGGACGGGGACCACACCCGGCACCCGGAGTTCGAGATTGCCCGTTGGGCCGCCAGGAACCTTCCACCCGGGGAACGCAGGGCGGCAACCGTCTACACCTCGGGCGAGCACTGTCCGATGTGTTCGGCGGCGCACGCCTGGGTGGGCTTGGGACGGATTGTCTACGCAGTGTCATCCGAACAGCTGGGCCGGTGGCTGGCGGAGTGGGGCGTCGGGCCGGCGCCGGTGGCCGCGCTGCCGATTCAGCAGGTGGCGCCGGGAACCTTGGTGGACGGGCCGTCCGGCGAACTGGCGGACGAGGTCCGCGCGCTGCACCGGCAGTACCACCGGCGCTGAGCGCCGCCGGGGACGGTTACTTGACCGCGAACGGCGGGCGCATCAGCCCGTCGTCCACGGACTCCGCCGGGTCGGAGCCCAGGTCGACGATCCTGTTGCCGGCGTCCACGTGCACCACCGACGGCACGAAGGACCTGGCCTCGTCGTCGGTCATGTCGGCGTAGGTAATCAGGATGACGAGATCGCCTTCGTGCACCAGGTGGGCGGCGGCACCGTTGATGCCCAGCACGCCCGAGCCGCGTTCGCCGGCGATGGTGTACGTCTCCAGCCGGGCGCCGTTCGTGACGTCGACGATGGAAACCAGCTCGCCGGGAAGGATGTCGGCGGCATCCAGCAGGTCGAGGTCCACGGTCACGGACCCGACGTAGTGGAGATCCGCGTGCGTGACCGTCGCACGGTGGATCTTGGACTTGAACATTTTGCGCATCATCGCCTACCAGTTTAGTCCCCGCCCCGGCCGCCCCCGAAAGGGTTCCCGATCTGGCCCGCCGCCGGCGGCAGGTCTAGGGTGTACCCACAGGGGGCAACAACCTGCTTCAGCGAGGGCGATCGACGCAGGAGGCATGTGATGAGTTCGGAAATCGGCAGCAGCCGGCGGGACGGCGGGGTGCGGCCGGGAGACGATGTTCCGGCTGCCGCCCGCGAACCGCGGGACGGCGGGACCGAGCCCGCGCAGGCCGAACCCCCGCCGACCGAGGCCATGCCGGCAGCGGGCCAGGACCGCACCAGAAACGACCCCCCGGACACGGCCGTGTTCGGCCGCCCGCCCACGGCGGACGGCATGGACCCGGACGCCGCCGGCGGGAGCCCGAATGACGGGATGTACGCCGAGCGGAGCTACCAGGACACCAGCGCCTACCGCCCCGAACCAACCCTCGACGAGGACTTGCTGTACCAGCGGCAGCACAATGCCTACGGCGGGCTGAGGCTGGGGTCTGCGTTCTTCGGCTGGCTGGCCGCCACGGCCATGATCGTGTTGCTCACTGCGGTCGCCGCCGGTGCCGCCGCGGTTTTCGGCCTCGCCAACGAGGCCGACGTGCGCGGCAGGCTGGACGACATCTCCGCCGGCAACGGGCCGGACGCCATGATCGCGGGGGCGGCACTGGCGGCCGGCATCCTGATCGCCTATTTTGCAGGCGGCTACGTGGCCGGACGGATGGCGCGCTTCGATGGCGTCCGGCAGGGCTTCGCGGTCTGGCTTTGGGGCCTGGTCATGGCGGTCATCGCGGGCGTGATCGGGCTGTCCGCCGGCGGGCTCGGCCTGCTGACGGGACCGGCGCCGGTGATCGACCGCCCCATCGGGCAGTTGGCGGTGCCGGGCCTGGTGGCGTTGGCCGTGGTGCTGCTGGCGAGTCTCGCCGGGTCGCTTCTGGGCGGTGCCGCGGGCATGCATTACCACCGGGCCATCGACCGTGCCGGCTTCCTGGCGGACGACGACGAGTAGGACGGCCGCTTCCCGCAGGGATGGGACAAACAAAGGCACCCCGGTCCGAGGGGCCGGGGTGCGCAGTGCGTGTGGAGCGGGCGACGGGAATCGAACCCGCGTATCGAGCTTGGGAAGCTAGCGCTCTACCATTGAGCTACGCCCGCACAGGATCCGCCGTGCAGGCGGATCCGGTCAACAACGAAACCGAGTTTACCCCAGTTCTGCGGCTGGCCGGAATTCAGGCCGGCTGGCCGGCCGTGGAGGCTTCCCGTTCGCGGGCTTCGGCGATTTCCTCTGCCCGGGCACGGTTGGCTTCCTCCGTCAGCGCCGCGCCGGCCGAGGCATCACGGGTCAGGTTTTCACCGGTCTCGGGGTCGAACAGATGCATCTTTCGGGTGTCCAGCCACAGTTCAGCGGAGCGCCCGCCGCGAATCCGGCTGGCGGCGTCCAGCGTGACCACGATCTGCGGCCGCAGTTCCTCGGCGTCCATCTCGCTGGCCAGCGAATTCAGCAGCTCCCGCACGGCGGGGTCCGGGTCGAAGTTGATGTAGCCGTACTGCTCGTTGCCCAGCCACTCGGTGTGGGTCAGTTCGGCCATGAACGTGGATCCCCGGTCCTTCTTGTGTTCTTCCACCAGGGAGGCGTCCTCAAAGAACTCGGGCCGCAAACCCGCGAGCACCACCTTCCTGCCTTCGGCCGCCCTGGCCCTGTCACCGGACACGGGGATGTCGCCGATCGGCGTCTTCAGGACGTTGCCCTCCAGGGTGGCCGGCAGGAAGTTCATGGACGGCGATCCGATGAAGCCCGCCACGAACAGGTTGACGGGCTGCTCGTAGAGTTCCCGCGGGGAAGCGATCTGCTGCAGCAAGCCCTTTTTCAGCACCGCCACCCGGTCGCCAAGGGTCATCGCCTCGGTCTGGTCGTGCGTGACGTAGACGCTGGTGACTCCCAGCCGCCGTTGCATCTGCGAGATCTCGGAGCGCATCTGGCCCCGCAGTTTCGCGTCCAGGTTGGACAGCGGCTCGTCGAACAGGAAGGCATCGGCCTGGCGCACGATCGCCCGGCCCATGGCCACGCGCTGCCGCTGGCCGCCGGACAGGTTCCCCGGCTTGCGCTCCAGGTGGTCGGTCAGTTCCAAGGTCTTCGCGGCGTCGGTGACGCGCCTCCGGATATCGTCCTCGGTGAACTTGCCCTTGGCCAGGCGCAGCGGGAACGCGATGTTCTCGAACACGGTCAGGTGCGGGTAGAGGGCATAATTCTGGAACACCATGGCCAGGTTCCGGTCCCTGGGGGCCTTTTCGTTGACGCGCTCGCCGTCGATCAACAGGTCGCCGGAGGTGATGTCCTCCAGCCCCACGATCATGCGCAGGAGGGTCGACTTGCCGCAGCCGGACGGTCCCACCAGGATGATGAACTCGCCGTCGGCGATGTCGATGCTGACGTCGTTGACGGCGGCGAAACCGTCGCCGTACTCCTTGACGAGGTTCTGCAGCGTGATCGATGCCATGGGATTTCCTTTCCTGCCGCGGGCTCAGCCCTTGACGGCGCCTTGGGTCAGGCCGGAGACGATTTGGCGCTGGAACAGCAGGACCAGCAGCACGATGGGAATGGTGACGATGATGGCCGCCGCGGAAATAGCGCCGACGGGGGATTCGAACTGGGAGGCGCCGGTGAAAAAGGCCAGCGCCGCTGGAACCGGCCGCGCCGCTTCGGTGGACGTCAGCGAAATGCCGTAGACGAAGTCGTTCCACGCGATGAAGAAGGCAATGATCGCCGTCGTAAAGACACCGGGTGCGGCCAGCGGCACGATGGCCTTGCGGAACGCCTGCCAGGTGGTGGCCCCGTCAACCTGTGCGGCCTGTTCCAGTTCCCACGGAATCTGGCGGAAGAACGCGGCCAGGGTCCAGATGGAGATCGGCAGGGTCAGCGAGAGGTAGGGGATGATCAGCCCGGGCCAGGTGTCATAGAGGCCGATGTTCCGCCAGATGTTGAACAGCGGCGTGACGATCGAGATCACCGGGAAGATGGACACCGCCAGCGCGGTGGTCAGGATGACCTTCTTGCCGGGAAAATCCAGCCGCGCGATGGCGTAGGCGCACAGGGTGGCCAGCACGACGGCGATGAAGGTCGCAATCAGCGCGATGCCGATCGAGTTCCGCAGCGAGCTCAGGAACAGCTCCTGCGCCGAGCCGACCAGGATCTGCTCGTAGTTCGAACCCGTCCAGGTGTTGGGCAGGAACTGTCCGGAGGTCAGTTCGCTGGGCAGCTTGAACGAGGTGGCCAGGATGGACGCCACCGGGAACAGCGCATAAATAAGCACCAGCACGGAGATGATGGTCCAGATGACCCGCTCCTTGGTCCGCGACGCTCTCATCACTTGCCTCCTCTCTGGCCGGCGAGGTCCACTTTGAACAGCTTGACGGCGATAAAACAGATCAGCAGTACGCAGACGAAGAGCAGCACGGACACCGCCGAACCCAGCCCGATTTCCAGCCGCCCGATCGAGGTCCGGTAGGCCAGCAGCGACAGCACCTCGGTGCCGAACGCGCCGTTGGTCATGATGAACACGTTGTCGAAGATGCGGAACGCATCCAGCGCGCGGAACAGCACGGCCACCATGATCGCCGCCTTCATGTTCGGCAGGATCACGCGCCGCATCCGCTGCCACCAGGTGGCGCCGTCGACCTCCGCCGCCTCGGTGAGTTCGTCGGGAACCTGGGCCAGGCCGGCGAGCAGCAGCAACGAGATGAACGGCGTGGTCTTCCAGATCTCGCTGGCCATGATCACGCTCAGCGATGTTCCGGTGTTGGCGAACCAGTTCAGGTCGGGATCAATCCCGGGCACCCAGTCGAACCATGAGTTCACGAAGCCGGAGTTGATATCGAACATGTAGAACCAGGCGAACGCGGACACCACCGTGATGATGCCGTACGGGACCAGGATCGCGGTGCGCAGCCAGCCTCGCACCGCCTTCAGCGCCTTGTGCATGACCAAGGCCAGCGCGAAGCCCAGGACGAGTTCGACGACGACGGTCACCACGGTGATCAGCAGCGTGACGCCCAGGTCCCGCCACCAGACGATGTCCGTGAGGATCACGCCGTAGTTGGCCAGCCCGATGAACTCGCGCTCGTCCGGCGCGGTGAGGCGGTAGCTGAAGAGCGAGTCGAACACGGCCTGCAGGATCGGGTAGGCGGTGACGGCCAGCATGATGACGAAGGCGGGACCGGCCAGCAGCCAGCCCAGCCGCCGCTCGGCCTTGGCGCGGTCGCTGTACTGCTGGACCGCGCGCCGCCGTCCGGCCCGTCCGGTCCCGCTGGCGGGCTGGGTGGGGATTTCGATCGAGGTGCTCACAGCAGGTTCTCCCCCCGTAGAACGGAGACGATGAAGTCTGAGGTTTCCTGCGGCGTCGTGGCCGGATCCACTCGCGACGGCGGGGCGAAATTCTGCTGCAGGCTGGTGGAAACTTCGTTGTAGAAGACGGTCTGCGGCCGCGGCGCGGACAGCTCCAAGGACTCGCGGATGGTGTCCGCCATCGGGAAGGACTCCTCGATCCGCGGATCCTCGTAGGCCTCCGTATTTGAAGGCGGGTTGCCGTTGGTGATGAAGTACTCGGCCTGGTTCTCCGGGGTGACGATGCACTCGATGGCCGCGTAGGCCAGGTCGGGATGCTCGCTCGCGGCGCCGACGCCCAGATTGATGCCGCCCAGCGGCGGAGCGGCGGGGTCGGTTTCGTTCATCTGCGGGTAGAGGGTCCAGCCGATGTCCTCGATCAGCGAGGGGTCCACCGTGCCTTCTTCCGCGGCGGTGTTCGTGGCCGGCCAGACGAACGGCCAGTTGACCATGAACGAGCCCTCGTCGCCCTGGAACAGGATCATGGAGTTGTTCTCGTCCTGGGTCGGCAGCCCCGGGCCGCCCAGCCCCTCCCGGCCGATGGTGGAGATGACCTCCGCCGCAGCCGTCCCGGGATCGCTGGCCAGCCCCAGCTCTATCTGATCGGCGTCCGCCTCGGGGTTCTCCAGGATCTGACCGCCCG
Organism: Arthrobacter sp. Y3223166; assembly: GCF_059090935.1. Taxonomy (NCBI): domain Bacteria; kingdom Bacillati; phylum Actinomycetota; class Actinomycetes; order Micrococcales; family Micrococcaceae; genus Arthrobacter; species Arthrobacter sp. Y3223166. The sequence continues at coordinate 45,316 of NZ_JBNHGE010000019.1, forward strand.
CCGACTCGACCAACGCGTTCAGCCACACGGTCATGGACTCGCCGCGCTGGCCCTGGACGCCCAGGAACTTCTCCTGCTCGGCCGCGGCATCCATCAGCTGCTGCCACGTGACCGGCTGCGTCATGTCCAGGCCGGCGGCTTCGGCCACCGACTTCCGGTACCACAGCAGTTGGGTGTTGGCCCAGAACGGGACGGCGACCAGCTCGTCTTTCCACGTGGCCCCCGCGAGCGCGCCTTCCACCACGTTCTGCGTGGTGCGCTCCGCAACATCGTCCGGGACCGGCGCCAGGAACCCGGGCTCGGCCAGTTCGGGGATGAACGGCGGGTCCAGGCTCATGATGTCCAACGACGAATCGCCGGCCGCAAGGCGCCGGGCAAGCTGCTCCCGCTGGGAGGCCGCGTCATTGGGCAGCAGCGACGTCTCGATCCGGTACGCGCCGTCCGCCTGATCGGTGCACAGTTCCGCGATCGTCGCCTGCCCCCCGTCGTCGGGGTTGATGTACCAGGTCAGGGTGGGAGTTCCGTCCTCGGGGCTGCAGCCCGCCAGCAGCGTGGCTCCCAGCGCCAGCGTCACCGCCGCCCCCACGCGGGCTGTCGCGCGCCGGTGGCGCCGCCGGTTTTCGTCCTTGGGCATCGGCATGAGCCTCCCATTCTGGTAGACGCACTGGCCGCCCGGCTTCCGTTGCGCTTTGTGCCACGCAGCCTTGTGAAATAGAGCGTATTCTCCTGCAGGCGAATGCGCCATGGTTCGGCGGAGGTCAGGGACTGCGGGCCGGGGAATACCGCACGGCGGGCGGCACGTTGTGCCCCGTACTGCCGGAGTGCCCGGCAATTGATTTGAGGGACGGCGAGCATGACCACTCCACGCGACGAGACCCGCCGGCGGGAAAGCTGGCTCCGGTTCAGGGACAACCGGAACCAGGCGCTGGCAGCGGAGCACGGCTGGCTCACGCTCACCTCGCTGCAGTGGCTGCCGGCCGAGCCCGCGCGGCTGGAAAAGATCACCGGCCTGTGGAGCGCCAACGGGCCGGCCTCCGGCGGCGGCCACGCCTCGTTGACGGCGAGCGCCGAGGACGGCCTGTATCTGGCGGACAGCGGGGAGCCGGCCACCGGCACCTTGACGGCATCCCTGGGAAACGAGGAGTCGCTGCTCTGGGTGCGCCGCGGCAGTGTCGCCGTCGAATTGGCCGTCCGGGGCGACCGGTACGCCATCCGGACGCGGGACAACGACTCGCCCAAGCGGCGGGCCTTCGACGGGGTCCCGGTTTTCGATTACAACCCGGACCTGGTGGTGGCCGGCCGGTTCCAGGCGTATCCGGAGCCCCTCGCGCTGCAGATAGCCACCTCGAACCCGGCGGTGGGAGGCATCGCCACCGCCGTCGGCACGGTCAGCTTCGAACTGGGCGGAACGGTCCATACCTTGGTGGCGGAGCAAGAGAAACTGGGCGCCCTGTCGCTGAACTTCCACGACGAAACCAACGGAGACAGCACCGCCGGCTGGCGTTCCGTGGTGACCCGCCGTCCCGGCCCCGACGGCACGGTGCTGATCGATTTCAACCGGGCCACCAACTTCCCCAGCGCCTTTACCGCGTTCGGCACCTGCCCGATGCCGGTGGAAGGCAACATTATTGCGGCACCGGTGGAGGCCGGGGAGCGCCGCATGGGCTGAGCATCGCCGGGAACGGTGGCGCTTGCCGCTCCTCTGCGGCAGGATCAGTGGATGGACCCAACGGCGGGAGACTTCCGCACCATCACCGATGACCTGGCCGACCGCTTGGCGGAGCTCCCTGACGATGCCTGGGACGACCCCGCGCTGGAGCTGGAGTGGAGCTGCCGCGAGACGGTGGCCCACATCATGGACGACTTCGCGTTCTACGCCCTGCAGCTGTCGGGGCGGAACCCGCCGCAGGACGGCTACGTGGCGCTGCTGGACCCGCCGCCTTGGCGCCCGGGCGGGCCGCAGATCCTGTTCTGGCCCGACCCTGCCACGGGAACGGCCGGCATCGTCGGTTGTTTCGATGCCGCCGCGGGACTGCTGTACGCGGTGACGGCCACGGCCACCCGCACCCACCGCGGTTACCATCCGGCCGGGACCTCGGACGCCTCCGGTTTCGCGGCGATGGGCATCGCCGAAGCCGTGTTGCACGGATTCGACATACTGGCCGTCCACGGGGTCGGCTACCGGCCTGACGAAGCCGTCTTGAGACGGGTGCTGAACCGCATCTTTCCGGCTGCACGGCGCACCGGCGATCCCTGGCAGGATCTGCTCCACGCCAGCGGCAGGACGCCCGAAACCCGCGGCCGGAAGTGGCGGTGGGACTCCTCGGTCCGCGGCTGAGGACCCCAGCGCGGCTGCGGAGCATTCGCGGCGCCGGGGCCGTAGGCTGGTAGCAGGCCTGCAACGAGGCAGGAGGACCGACGGAAGCCGCCATGACCGTAGACAAGAACACCCGACGTCTCGAGGACGACATCGAGACTGATTTCTCGGACAAGATGAGCTACGGCTCCTACCTGTCCCTGGGCCAGTTGCTCTCCGCCCAGCACCCGGTCAGCCGCCCGGAGCACCACGACGAGATGCTGTTCATCATTCAGCACCAGACGTCCGAGCTGTGGTTGAAGCTGGTGCTGCACGAGCTGCGCACCGTCCGGCAGAAGCTGCGCGACGACGACTTGCGGTTCGCCATGAAAGGCATCGCCCGGATTAAGCACATCCAGCGCTCGCTGACCGAGCAATGGTCCGTGCTGGCCACGCTGACGCCTTCCGAATACGCCGAATTCCGGGGCGATTTGGGTTCGGCGTCGGGCTTCCAGTCCTACCAGTACCGTGCCGTGGAGTTCCTGCTGGGCAACAAGAACAAGGGCATGCTGGCCGTCTTTGCGGACGATCCGGCCGCCCAGGCCATGCTGGGCGAGCTGTTGGAACAAAGCAGCGTGTACGACGAATTCCTGGCCTACCTGCACCGGCACGGCTACCCGGTTCCGGTGGAGCTGCTAAACCGTGACGTGACCGAGGCCCACGAGTTCAACCAGGAACTGGTGGGGACGTTCAAGGCGGTCTACGAGAATGCCGGCGCGAACTGGGACGTCTACGAGGCCTGCGAAGAACTGGTGGACCTGGAGGACAACTTCCAGCTCTGGCGCTTCCGGCACCTGAAGACGGTGGAGCGGACCATCGGGATGAAGCATGGCACCGGCGGCTCCTCCGGCGCCGGCTTCCTTCGCCGGGCGCTGGAGCTCACCTTCTTCCCGGAGCTGTACGCGGTGCGCACGGAAATCGGCAAGGCCTGACCGGCGGCTTCGAAGCTGCCGGCGGAGGCCGTTCGTTCCCCCGCCGACAGCGGCCCCGTGGCCGCCACCGAGGGTGCTGCGGCCCGCCTGGTTCAATCGTCGCACCGCTGACACCGTTCCGACCAGAGGCCCGGTGCAAAAGCCCGGGCGGAGGCCGCGTCATGCGTCGGGGGAGAGCGCCGGTCCCGTGTATTTTTGAAGGGTGCTGATCTCCGACCGCGATATACGTGCCGAACTGGACTCCCAACGCATCGTCCTGGATCCGTTCCAGCCGGACATGATCCAGCCCTCAAGCGTGGACGTGCGGCTTGACCGGTTCTTCCGGCTGTTCGACAACCACAAGTACGCCCACATCGACCCGGAGTTGGAGCAGCCGGAGCTGACCCGGCTGGTGGAAGTGGACCCCGAGGAACCGTTCGTCCTGCATCCCGGCGAATTCGTGCTCGGCTCCACGTACGAGACCGTGACGCTGCCCCATGACATCGCGGCCCGGCTGGAGGGCAAGTCCTCGCTGGGGCGGCTGGGCCTGCTGACCCACTCGACCGCAGGGTTCATCGATCCCGGTTTCTCCGGGCACGTGACGTTGGAACTCTCCAACATGGCGACGCTGCCGATCATGCTCTGGCCGGGCTCCAAAATCGGCCAGCTGTGCTTCTTCCGGTTGTCCTCGCCGGCGGAGCATCCGTATGGTTCGGGCGTATACGGCAACCGCTACCAGGGCCAGCGCGGCCCCACGGCTTCGCGCAGCTACCAGAACTTCCACCGCACCGTCATCGAACGCTGACCCTGGCCGGGCGGCTCAGGCGCTGGGCGTACTGGCGCGCTGGATCCGGGCCGGCGTCTTGACCGGCAGCAGCGCCAGCAGGCCGGCGACCAGCACGACGAGGATGCCCAGGATGCCGTGGCGCTGTTCGCCGAAGACGGTAATGGACAGCGCGAACAGGGACGGGGCCAGGAAGCTGACGGCCCGCCCGGTGGTGGCGTAGAGGCCGAAGAATTCGCCCTCCTCGCCGCGCGGCGCGAGCCGGGCCAGGTAGGCCCGCGACGACGACTGGGCCGGCCCCACGAACAGGCACAGCAGCAGGCCGAAGACCCAGAACGTGGTGTCGCCGGTCCAGGCGTTGCCCAGGAACACGTGGTTGCCCGGGCCCAGCGCGAAAATGGCGACGGCGGCGACGATCAGCCCGACCAGCGCCCCCACGATGACGTTCTTCGGGCCGATGCGGTCGTCCAAGACCCCGCCCGCGACCGCGCCGACCGCTGCGACGACGTTTCCGGCGATGGCGAAGACAATTACTTGGCTGAGCGAGAAGCCGAAGGTGCCGGCGGCGATCACCCCGCCGAAGGTGAACACCGCCGCGAGCCCGTCGCGGAAGATGGCGCTGGCGATCAGGAAGAAAATCGTGTGCGGGCTGGAGGTGAAGATCGCCTTGATGCGGCGGAAGAGCAGCCCGTAGGACGCAAAAAAGCTCAGCGACGCGGCGGCAGGCTGGCGCGGGATCTCCGGGACGGCGAACAGTACCGGCAGCGCGAAGGCCATGAACCACACGGCGCAGAACACCGCCACCAGGCGGATGTTCAGCCCGTTCTCCGCCGTCGCCCCGAACCAGCCGGTTTCGGGCAGGACAAACCCGACCAGCACCAGGGCCAGCGCCACGACCCCGCCGACGTAACCCATGGCCCAGCCGAAGCCGCTGACCTTGCCGATGGTCGACGGCGTGGAGATCTGGGTGAGCATCGCGTAGTAATTCACGTTCGCGAACTCGAAGAAGATGTTGGCCAGCGCGATGAGTCCCACGCCCAGGAAAAGGAAGCCGGGGGAGGGGAAGACGAAGAAGCACAGGCCGGTCAGTACCGCGACGGCGACGCTGTTGAGCCCGAGCCACAGCCTGCGGCGGCCCCCGGTGTCGGAGCGTTGCCCGGTGACCGGGGCCAGGAGGGCGATGGCCAGCCCGGCGATAGCCAGCCCGTAGCCGAGGATTTCGGACGCGAAGGCCTCGCCGCCGAAGGCATCGCTGGTGAGATAAACGGTGAACACAAAGGTTGTCATGACCGCGTTGAAGGCGGCGGAGCCCCAGTCCCAGGAGGCCCAGGCCAGGACGTGTTTTTTATTCAGCCGCTCCGCGGCCGCGCCGCCCGCCGTGTGGGTTGCCGGAATGCCGGCCGACTCAGTCATACCGCGATGCTATCCGTTTCGCCTGCTGCGAACTTTGAGCAGCGCCGGGAGCCGCGTGAATCTTTGGCGAACAGCGGGATCACGCGCCGTCCGCGGCCCTCCCGGCGGCTGTCCGCGGCCCTCCCGGCGGCTGTCCGCGGCCCTCCCGGCGGCTGTCCGCGGCCCTCGGCGGGCGCCGCGCCGTCTATGCCATGGGTAGAATGGACCTTGGCCCTGTCCGTCTAAATCCTTGGCAAACCCGAAGGAAGTTCCGGAGTATCCTCGTGCTGATTGTGCTCACCCTGCTTTTTGCGGTGGCCTTTATAGCGCCCTTAATTTTCCGGAAGCTCGGCCGGTCAACGTTCTATATCCTCGCCGCGGTTCCCGCCGCCGGATTCGTCTGGCTGATCGCCACGTTCGACAACTACACCGGGTCTAGCCAGGCGGCGCTGGACGGCGCTCCGAACGCCCCGCCGTCGGAGGTCTTCGCCTGGGTCCCGGGCCTGCAGCTGGAACTGGCCTTTCGGATGGACACCCTCGCGGCGGTGCTGTGCATCCTGATCCTGGGCGTTGGCGCCCTGGTGCTGTTCTACTGCGCCCGCTACTTCAAGGCCGACGATCCGGACATCGGTCCTTTCGGCGCGCAGCTGCTGGCCTTCAGCGGCGCCATGTTCGGTTTGGTCACCGCCGATGACCTGATCCTGCTCTACATTTTCTGGGAACTCACCACCGTCCTGTCCTACCTGCTGATCGGGTACGCCAGGCACCGCCTCTCGGCGCGCCGGTCCGCGTTGCAGGCCCTGATGGTTACCACCCTCGGCGGGCTGACCATGCTGGTTGGCCTGCTCATGATCGGCCAAACCGCCGGCACCTACCGGATCTCCGAGATCCTCGCGGCAGCCGGAACGCTGATGGCACACGGCCAGATCATCGACATAGCCATCCTGCTGGTACTCATCGGCGCGATCAGCAAGTCCGCGTTGGTTCCCTTCCACTTCTGGCTCCCGGCGGCCATGGCGGCGCCGACCCCGGTCAGCGCCTACCTCCATGCCGCCGCCATGGTGAAGGCCGGCATCTACCTGGTGGCGCGGCTGTCACCCGGATTCTCCAGCACCGACTACTGGCACGGCGTCGTGCTGGGGCTCGGGCTGCTGACCATGCTGGTGGGCGGCTGGCAGGCCATGCGCCAGAACGACCTGAAGCTGATCCTCGCCTACGGGACGGTCAGCCAACTGGGCTTCCTGACCCTGGTGGTCGGGCTCGGTTCGCAGGAAGCCGCGCTGGCCGGAATGGGCCTGTTGCTGGCCCACGGTTTCTTCAAGGCGACCCTGTTCCTGGTGGTGGGCATCATCGACCACCAGGCCGGAACGCGTGACATCCGCGAACTGTCGCACCTGTACCGCAAGGCCCCAAAACTGTTCGTGGTCGCGGTCATCGGTGCCGCGTCGATGGCGGGCCTGCCGCCCCTGCTGGGCTTCGTCGCCAAAGAGTCGGTCTACGAAGCCTTCATCCACCGGGCCGAAGTCTCCGGCTGGGTGGGGGGCCTGCTCCTGGCCGGCGTGGTGGCCGGATCCATCCTGACCTTCGCCTACAGCGCCCGCTTCGTCTGGGGCGGGTTCGCGGCCAAACCCGGCCGCGCGGCCATCGAGTTCAAGCCCATTCCGTGGGCCTTCCTGGCGGCTCCCGCCGTGCTCGCCGTGGCCACCGTGGTGTTCGGGCTCTGGCCCGCCCCGGTGGAAGCCGCCGTCGCCCCCTACGCCGGTCTCTTCACCCTGGACACCGCAGCCACGCACCTGGCGCTGTGGCACGGGGTGACGCCGGCTCTCGGGCTGACCGCCGTCACCATCGCCGCCGGTGTCGCCCTGTTCCTGCTGCGCACTCCGATAGCGGCCTTCCAGGCCAGGATCAGCTTCATCCCGGACGCGGACCGGATCTACCGCGGCATCATCGGCGTGCTGGACGAGGTGGCCATCTGGGTCACGGGCCGGACCCAGCGGGGCTCGCTGGTCTTTTACCTGTGCGTGATCCTGATCGTGGCGATCGTGACTCCGTTGAGCGCCATCGTCCTGATGGACGCTCCGCTGCCCGAGAGCGTGGTGTGGTTCGATACCCCGGCGCAGGCCATCGCGGGGCTGATCGTGGCGGCAGGAGCGCTGGGTGCCATCCGCGCGAACAAGCGCTTCATGGCGGTGCTGATGGTCTCGGTGGCCGGCTATGGCCTGGCCTTTATCTTCGCCATGCAGGGGGCGCCGGATCTGGCGCTGACCCAGATGCTGGTTGAAACAGTCTCCCTGGTGGCTATCGTGCTGGCACTTCGGTCCCTGCCGGCGCGACTGTGGCTGCGCACGCCGGGGCGCTTCAAACTGCTGCGCGCCATCATCGGCGCCGCTTTCGGCCTCACGATGATAGTGATCGCGATGACGGCGATGGCGGCACGCACGGCCGATCCGGTGTCCCTGGCCCTGCCGCAGCTGGCCTATGAGGGCGGCGGCGGCAAGAACATCGTCAACGTCATTTTGGTGGACATCCGGGCCTGGGACACGTTCGGCGAGATTTCCGTGCTGGCCCTGGCAGCTACCGGCGTGGCCAGCTTGATCTTCATCCGGAGCCGCGGGGAGAAGCGTCCGGAGCCCGTGGACGCCGTCGCCAGCGGATCCGTGGGGCGCGGTTACGAGACCGTGGCGCACTCGGACCGCGAGGCGGCGGCCCTGGCGACGGCCCGCAAGTTCGCCGTCGTCCCGCGCGACGCCTGGCTGGTGGCCGGCCGCACCCTGGCGCCGGAACGCCGCTCCATCATCTTCGAGGTGATCACCCGCCTCCTGTTCCACTCGGTGATGATCTTCTCCGTCTACCTGCTGTTGACCGGCCACAACCTCCCCGGCGGCGGGTTCGCCGGCGGCCTGCTGGCCGGCATCGCGCTGACCGTCCGCTATCTGGCCGGCGGACGGATCGAACTGGCCGAAGCCACGCCCATCAGCGCCGGCCTGCTGCTGGGCCTGGGGCTTGGCGCCGCGGCGCTGACCGCCGTCGTCCCGCTCTTCCTGGGCGGCCAGGTCTTCCAGAGCGCGATCCTTGAATTCAGCCTCCCGGTCTTCGGCGACCACAAGTTCGTCACGTCGACGATCTTCGACATCGGGGTCTACCTGGTGGTGGTGGGCCTGGTGCTGGACGTGCTGCGCAGTTTCGGCGCCGAGATCGACGAACGCACGGAGGAACGGACCCACGGCCGCCGCAAGACCGCCGAACTGCAAGTGCCCGCAACGATCGAGGAGGAGGTGTCCCGGTGACCGTGAACCTGACGCTGCTGCTGGTGATGGGCGTGCTGTTCGCCGTGGGCGTCTACCTGATCCTCGAACGCAGCCTGACCCGGGTCATGCTCGGCCTCATGCTCATCACCAACGGCGCCAACCTGCTGCTGCTCAGCACCGGCGGCCCGGCGGGCCTTGCCCCCATTTTCGGCAGCGACATCCCCGCCGACGCCTACAGCGATCCGCTGCCACAGGCGTTGATCCTGACCTCCATCGTGATTTCCTTCGCCGTCACCGCTTTCATGCTGGCCATCATTTACCGCTCCTGGGTGCTGGGGCGGCAGGACGAGGTGCAGGACGACATCGAGGACCGCCGCGTGGCCAACCAGCCCACCTTCGACGCCGAGGACGACGCGGAAATCCCGGCCGAGACCACCGAGTTCGTCCCGCCCGACGAAGCCGAGGAAACGCCAGCCACCACCAGGTCACGGATGGAGAGAAAGCAGTGAACGCCGCCACCATCGCGCCGCTGGCAGTAGTCCTGCCGCTGTTGGGTGCTGCCCTGGCGTTCGTGCTGATCCGCCACCCCAACGCGCAGCGCAGGACCGGCGCCATCACGCTGACGGTGACGCTGGCACTGGAAGCCGTGATGCTGGCCTCGGCCTGGGCCAACGGCGCGCAGGCGGTGAACCTCGGCGGCTGGCTTCCCCCCTTTGGCATCACCCTGGTGGTGGACGAGCTGTCCGCCCTGATGCTGGTGGTCTCCTCGGCCGTTAGCCTGGCGGTGCTGCTGTACGCCTCCGGCCAGGGCATGACCGACGGCGACGAAGAAGGCCCGGTCTCGATCTTCCACCCGACCTACCTGATCCTGGTGGCGGGCGTTTCCAACGCGTTCCTGACCGGCGACCTCTTCAACCTGTACGTCGGCTTTGAAATGCTGCTCACGGCCAGTTACGTGCTGATGACGCTGGGTGGCACCAGCCCCCGGATCCGCGCCGGCGTGACGTACGTCGTTGTCAGCGTCATTTCCTCGGTGCTGTTTTTGGTCTCCATCGCGATGATCTACGCCGCCACCGGGACCATTAACATGGCCGACCTGGCGATCAAGCTCGGCCAGTTGGATCCGGCCACCCAGATGACGCTGCACCTGATGCTGCTGGTGGCCTTCGGCATCAAGGCGGCGGTATTCCCGTTGTCCTTCTGGCTCCCCGACTCCTATCCGACGGCGCCGGCGCCGGTTACCGCGGTGTTCGCCGGCCTGCTCACCAAGGTGGGCGTCTACGCCATGATCCGCACGGAGACACTGCTGTTCCCCGGCGACCGGCTGAACACGTTCCTGATGATCGTGGCGGTGCTGACCATGGTGGTGGGCATCCTCGGGGCCGTGGCCCAGATCGACATCAAGCGCATGCTCTCTTTCACCCTGGTCAGCCACATCGGCTACATGGTGTTTGGCCTGGCGATGTCCTCGGTGGTGGGGCTCGGCGCGGCGGTCTATTATGTGGCGCACCATATTACGGTGCAGACCAGCCTGTTCCTGGTGGCCGGGCTGATCGAACGACGCGGCGGAACCACGAACATGGACCGGCTGGGCGGCCTGGCCAAGCTGTCGCCGCTGCTGGCCATCCTGTTCTTCGTCCCGGCCATGAACCTGGCCGGCATCCCGCCGTTCTCCGGCTTCCTGGGCAAGATCGGCCTGGTGCAGGGCGGCGTGGAACTGGGCACCCCGGTCGCCTGGGTGCTCGTGGCGGGCAGCATGGTCACGTCGCTGCTGACCCTGCTGGCCATGGCACGGGTCTGGAACCGCGTGTTCTGGCGCCGCCCCGAAGACGCCGAGCACCCGGACCCGGTCCTGGTGGCTACCAAACCCGACGGGTCCGCACTGCGGACCACCCGCCACGTGGAAAACAAACCGCACGGGCGGTTCACCGGCCGCGGCGTCGTCCAGCTGCTGCCGCTGCCCATGGTCTGGCCGACGGTCGGGCTGGTGGCGATGGGCGTTGCCCTGACCGTGTTCGCCGGGCCCCTGTTCGAGCTCAGCGACCAGGCGGCGCGGGAGATGCTGCAGCGCACCCCGTACGTCGAGGCCGTCCTGGGTGAGGGCGCAATGCAGGAGGTGGGCCAATGAGGAAACCGCGCATCTCCATCTGGGTCGAGCTGCCGCTGCTGGCCTGGCTGGTCATCCTTTGGGGCTCCCTCTGGCAGGATTTCAGCCCGGGCAACCTGATCTTCGGCCTGCTGATCGCGCTGCTCATCGTGAACCTGTTCTACCTGCCGCCGGTCGAACTCAGCGGGCGCTTCAATCCGCTGGCCGCGGGAATTTTCGCCGCCACCTTCGTGTGGCAGGTCGCGGTCGCAAGCGTCGAAGTCCTGTGGCTGGCACTGACCCGCGGCCCGACGCTGCGCAACGCGGTGGTGGCGGTCCGGCTGCGAAGCCACTCGGATCTGCTGGTGACTGCCACCGGGCATGCCATTTCGCTGATCCCCGGCAGCTTTGTGGTGGACGTGGACCGCTCGACGTCCACGCTTTACCTGCACGTGATCGACGTTGACACCGAGGAGGCCGCCGAGCGTTTTCGCGCCCAGGTGCGGCGAATCGAGGCCGGCCTGATCCGGACGATGGGCACGAAGGAAGAACTGGCGATGGTCAAGGCCGAAGGTACCGGCAGGGGAGGTGCAGTGTGAACGGGGACGTCATTCCGGTCGCGCAAATCGTCGTGAGCGCAGTGCTGGCCGGGGCCGCTGTACTGTCGCTGATCCGGCTGGCCCGCGGGCCGTCGCTGCTGGACCGGCTGCTGGCCATAGACGTGCTGCTGGCGATCGTCTGCGCCGGACTCATCGTGGACATGGCCGCCGGCGGCCACATGAACAACCTGACGCTGGTCGTCGTCATTAGCGTTGTCGGCTTCATCGGCTCGGTCGCCGTGGCTCGTTTCGTGACGGACGGGCGGCCCCGTGAACACTGACTTGATACTCGACATCGCGACCGCCGTCTGCCTGATCGCCGGCGCGGGGATGTCCCTGGCCGCGGCCATCGGCCTGCTGCGGTTTCCCGATCTGCTCTCGCGGATGCATGCGGCCACGAAGCCCCAGGTCTTCGGCCTGCTGTTGCTGCTGACTGGACTGGGATTGCAGCTGCGCAGCTGGGTGGCGGTGCCCGTGCTCCTCATAGCCTGGCTGTTCCAGTTGCTGACCGTGCCGGTTTCCGCCCACATGGTGGGCCGGGCCGGCTACCGCACCAAACACCTGCGCAAGGAAATCCTCAGCGTGGACGACCTCGACGCGGTGGTGGAGGCGGCGGCACGGGAAGACGCCGCGGCGTCCTCAGATGACGCACCGCTGGCCGGTCCCGGTGCCGACGGCGGCAGCCGTGCTGCCGCCGGCGGGCAGGACGCCGGGAAGCCGGGGGAACGGCGCACCGCGGGGGC